>NZ_JALBGX010000036.1:0-59881 GCF_023006465.1 Rhizobium sp. PRIMUS64
CGCACGCGCAGCGCCATCAGGAAGCCGCCGATCTGCGAGGGCGTCGCCTGGCCCGACATCAGGATGTCGAAGGCGGCTCGGGCCTCCTCACGCGTCAGCGGCTCGCGGCTTGCGGCCTTGGCCAGGAACGGCTTCAGATCGGTCATAGAGCCTCCTAGCGGACCGTCGCCTGTTCGGCGAGGGACTGGTTGATCTGCGCACCGTATTGCGTCTGCAACAGGTTGACCATCTGATCGAGAATATCATCGCCGGCGGCATTGGCCATGGCTGTGATCTGGGCATCGCGGTTGTTCAGCACATCGCCGGTCGGCTGGGTGTTGACCTCCGTGACCTTCAGCAGGATCTGCGTCGAGGGATCGGCGCCGACAGCACTTGCGACCGTGTCGACGGGGCCGGAGAAGGCGGCGGTGATGCCTGCCCGGCCGAGGACTGCATCATCGGTGGAGCGGGTGACGCCGCTCTTGCTCTCGACGGCGATGCCAAGCGGCGTCGCGATATCGGCAAGTGCCGTGCCCTTGGCCGCTTCGGCTTTCAATTCAGCGGCCTTCTTGGCGAGCTCGGCCTTCTGCTGCTCCGCCGTCCAGTCTTCGACGGCCTTTTCGTGCACCTCGGCCACCGGGCGCTCGCGGTCCGGCGTGATTTCGCGGACGTTGAACCAGACATAGCCGTCATTGCCGATCGGCAGCGGCGGCGCATCGACGCCGACCTCGGTCTTGAAGGCTTCGCCGAGCAGCTGCTGCTTGGCGGGGAGATCCTTGACCTCCTTGCCGTCCTTGTCGGCGCCGGTCATATCGACGGCGTCGACGGCCACGGCGGTGAGCTTCAGCTGGCCGGCAATATCCTCGAGCGTGGAACCGCCCGCGCGCAGGTCCTCGATGCGATCGTGAACGTTGATCACTTCCTGAGAGGCATTGGAGAGTGCTAGCTGCTTGCGGATATCCTCCTTCACCTCGTCGAAATTCTTCGTCGTTTCAGGCTTGATGTTGGTGACGCGCAGGATGACGGGGCCGAAGGAGCCATCGACGACAGGCGTCGTGCCGCCATCGCGCGAAACCGCAAAAGCCGCATCGGCAACGGCCTGGTCGGGAACCTTGTCCTTGGTGAACTCGCCGAGCAGCACGTCGCTTGCCGTCTTGCCCTGGTCGGAAACCAGTTGGTCGAAGCCGGTGCCGCTCTTCAGCGCCGTTTCGGCGGCGGCGGCGAGATCCTTGCTGGTGAAGGTCAGTTGTTCGATGGTGCGGCTTTCCGGCGTGCGATAGGTATCCTTGCTCTTGTCAAACGCTTCGTGGATCTGGTCGTCGGTGACGGTCGCCGCATCGGCGATATCGGCGGGCTGCAGCTTGAGATAAATGAGCTTGCGGTATTCCGGCGCCCGGTAGCGCTGCTTGACGCCATTGAACCATGTCGCCAGCACGTCGTCGGCAGGCGCCTTGATCGGCTCGATATTGGCGTTGGTCAGCAGCAGGTAGTCGATACTGCGGCTTTCATCGCCATAGAGTTTCAGGGCATCGACCAGCGTCTTCGGGGCCGTGAACCCGTTGGAGATGGCATCGACCACCTGGCTGCGGACAGCGACCTTGCTGCGCTCCTTGATGTAATCGTCCTGGCGGATGCCGGCATTGCGAAGACGCGAGACGAAGAGCTCGCGGTCGAACTGGCCGTTGACCGCCTTGAACGCCGGATCGTCGGCGATCAACTGGGCGAGGCGATCCTGCGACAGGCCAAGGTTCATGTCTTCGGCGAGCTGGTCGAGCGAGGCGCCTGCGACGAGCTGGGCGAGCACCTGCTGCTCGATGCCGAAGGCGCGGGCCTGCTCGGGGGTGAGGCGCGTGCCGAACTGCTGGCTGACGCTTGCCACCTGGCGCTGATAGGCGAGGTGGAATTCGTTGACGTCCACATGCTGATCGCCGACGGTCACGACCGTGGTGCTGTTGCTGCCCGTTATCAGCGACCGGGAGACGCCCCAGATGCCGAAGGACGCGACCAGCAGAAGCATCAGCAGCTTGGCGACCCAGGTCTGAGCGGCCCTTCTCAGGATATGGAACATAGAAACGCAAACCTCGCAGTATCATTGACCCGCGCGCGGGCAGACATTCGACGTTCCTTAAAACAAACCCGACAGGAAATGAAGGGTTTGTCACGCGAAAAGCTGCGCGGACCGGCGGCAGCGCGGCAGCAGCTTTGCGGCGAACAAAAGATCGGCTCCAACGGAACCTTTTTGGCCGCCATTTCGTTGAAGCGGCATCCCATGAAACAGGAGCAGACCATGGCAGAATTGAAAACCGCTTCCGCCGAATCCACCGCTGCGCGCGTCAAGGCTGACATAGCAGCAGACGATCTGTCGGCGCAGGTCGCAGCCCTTCGCAACGATCTTTCCCGGCTGACGGAAAGCGTGGTGGCGCTGGGGCAGGGGGCGAAGTCGGCGGTTACCGACGAGGCTTCGCTGATGACGGAGCAACTGCGCGACAAGGTGCGCGAAGAACCGCTCATGGCACTCGCGGTGACGGCAGGCATTGCCTACGTGTTCGGCCTGCTCAGCCGCCGTTGAACGGGAATATAGGGTGAAGAAAGGCCGGACGTCATGAACGCCCGGCTTTCAATATTTCCGATGACGGCAAAAGCTACCGTCAACGGCGGATGACGCGCCCGATCGCGATCAAGATGCAGGCACCGACGAAACCGGTGATCAGATAACCCAGCCAACCGGCGAGCGGCTGGATGTGCAACAAACCCAGGATCCAGTTGGCGACAATCGCGCCGATGATGCCGAGCAATATGTTCATGAGCAGGCTCATGCTGCTGCGCATGGCCTTTTCCGCCAGCCATCCGGCGACACCGCCGATAATGATGGCTGCAATCCAACCCACGCCTGCGTCTTCCATGGTTATCTCCCTCCTGGCAAAACGAGTCACAGAATGCACGAAACGAAAGGAAGTTCCACTCCCAGTTACTGAGATTGCTTGCAGGTTCAGCAACTTATGTGACTCACGGCTGCAGCAAGGTGACCGGAGAGTTCAGCGCGTGGGCGGCAATCTGGAAGAGCAGGCCGGCAATGGCGAGCATTGCGAATCCGAAAGGCATGATCAGGCTTTTGCTAAACATCTTTCCTCTCCCCTTTTGCGTAAAGCATAAGCGGAAGCGGAAGGAGCGCAACTATATTGTTAACAGATAGTTAAGCCTCACAATTGATTAAACTTTAACACATTTTTTATTGTCGTAATACTTTCGGATGTCGAAACACTTCTTCTTCACGCTTCCCGTGTTTGCTGACGGATCTTCGGCGATCTATGCTCGCCAGACCTTCCGGTCTACGCCGCCTGATCAACGCCGACTGCAGACGCAATAGCACTTGGTGCTGCCATCTCTCCGGATCGCAAACTGGGTCGGCGATGGTCAAGTGATCGAGCGCCTCAAGCCCAATCCACCTCCGGCTGGCAATCAGGTCCGGTGGACGATCAACATGAAGAAGAGGAAGGATGCTGTTGCGACCGTCGCAGCGAAGGCAATCTGATAATCCATGTCGTTAACCCCGGTTTGGATAGCTCCCGTTAACGCCGATCCGCGTCATGGAGTTCCATACCGCCAGTTCGCGCTTATCTCCTGCGGATTGATTTTGGCGAGGAGTGCATCATTTTCTCTAGAATAGGATGATTTTAGGCCCAGTCGGCCTAAAATCTGAATCCTGTTCTAAATTAAGAGTTAGAGCATGATGTCGTCCGAAAACCGCTCACACTTTTCGGCATCATGCTCTGAATCGCCATTCAATCCGGGGGAAAACACTTGATGCCAAAAGCTGCAATCGCCATCGCCTGCATCTGCCTGCTGACACTTTCCGGTTGCGGCAATACCGCATACGGGCTGAAGAAGGATGGACAGGAAGCGAGCCACGCCATGGACAACGCGACCCATCGGGTGCTTTCCGCCGGCGCAAAGAAGTGACGCAGGCGACAGAATAAAAAAGCCCGCCTGGGGTGAGGCGGGCTTAGAATAACAGGGAGAATGGACGGATAGACTCCGTCTCAGCTAATAAAGCACTTTCTTAAACGTGTGGCTTTACGTCATTCGACGTAACCGCGACCGGCAACGATCCGATGCGCACCATGATTCAAAATTGAATCAGAGATATCCGGATCGAATCAATGATATTGGGATCAGATCAGAAGTTGCCCCAGTTTTGAGCGCGGGCACGGGCGCGAATAATCCGGTATTCGCGACCGCCATAGAGCGAGCCGATTGTCAGCAGAAGCGTCAGAACGTCCCAGATGATATGCATGTTATCCTCTTAGGTTGGACGGCCCTGCCGTCGATCGGTTGAAGATACAATAGCAATCTTTCGAATGTGCTTATATGACAAGAAATCGGGATGAGCGGGAAAGCGGGCAGGGCGCTTCCGCAGAGGAGGGGCGGCATCGCCGTCTTGGAGCAGCAAAGTGAACAGATTACCGGACGGCGGCTCATGACGATTTTCTCCGTCCGCCACATCACGTCCTATCGTTACGTCAGGGAGGTCGAATTCGGCGAGCACCGCTTGATGTTCCGACCGCGCGACAGTTTCGACCAGCGGCTGATCGAAGCGTCGTTGACGATCTATCCTGAGGAAAGTCATGTGCGCTGGATCCACGATGTTTTCGGCAATTGCGTGGCGCTCATCAATATTTCGAGGCCGGCGTCCGAGCTTCGTTTCGAAACCTGGATCACGCTCGATCATACGCCGCAGGTCGCCCTGGATCTCAAGGTCGACGACGAGGCCCTGACCTATCCATTCTCCTACGACAAGGATGAGATTGCCGATCTGACGCCGGCGATGCAGCGCCATTATCCCGATCCGAACGACGAGGTCGGACGCTGGGCGCGCCAGTTCGTGCGCGTTGGACGTCCGACGGAGACCGGGCACCTGCTGATGACGCTCTGTTATGCCATTCGGGAAAGCTTCGTCTATGCGCGGCGCCAGGAACATGGGACTCAGACGCCGGTGCAGACCTTGCAGCTTCGTTCCGGCACCTGCCGGGATTTTGCGCTGCTGATGATGGAGGCGGCACGCGTCCTCGGCCTCGCGGCGCGGTTCGTCACGGGTTATGTCTATGTTCCCGACCGGGACGGCTCCACCGTGCTCGGCGGCGGTTCGACGCATGCATGGTGCCAGATCTATCTTCCCGGCGCCGGCTGGACGGAGTTCGATCCGACCAACGGCATCGTCGGCAACCGCGATCTCATTCGTGTCGCCGTTGCCCGCGATCCGCGCCAGGCAGTCCCGTTGAGCGGCAGTTATGACGGGGATGGGAAGGATTTCGACAGCATGACGGTGCAGGTGAACGTCACCACAAGGCAATCTGGCTAGCCAGGCGGTGACAGTCCCGGTCTTGCGGGAACCGGGTAGCGCGATCAGCGTTCCCTACTCACCTCTGCCAATGCGGAGACGCGACAAGGAAGCCACCATGAAGATACGCGCCGGGTTTCATCTGGGCTACGAATGCATGCAGCCAACGCCAATGCTGCTCGTCCTCAATATCCACCCATCCCGTCGTGCCGATCTTCTCAGCGATCAGATCCTGACATTCGACCAGCCGATCGAGGCCTGGAGCTATACTGATGTGTTCGGCAATGCCTGCAGCCGGATCGTCGCCCCGCCGGGCCTGACGACGATCTCGACGGAGTTCGAGATCTACGACAGCGGTCAGCCCGACATCGTTCCCGACGATGCCGTCCAGCACGCGATCAATGACCTGCCAGATGATGTGCTGGTCTTCCTGCTTGGCAGCCGCTATTGCGACACCGACAGGCTTGCCGATTTTGCCTGGGCCACATTCTCATCGACGCCGCTCGGCTGGGCGCGTGTCCAGGCGATCTGCGATTTCGTCCATGACCACATCACCTTCGATTACCTGAAGGCGGACGTTCTCCGGACCGCGCATGGCGGCTTCACCGATAAGGCGGGCGTCTGCCGCGACTTTGCCCATCTCGCCATCGCGCTTTGCCGATGCATGAATATCCCAGCCAGATATTGCACGGGCTATCTCGGTGATATCGGCGTTCCGATCGATCCCAATCCAATGGATTTCAGCGCCTGGTTCGAGGTGTTTCTCGGGGGGCACTGGCATACGGTCGATGCCCGCCACAACACGCCGCGCATCGGCCGGATCCTGATGGCGACCGGGCGCGACGCCACCGACGTCGCCATGTCGACGGCCTTCGGCCCGGCAACGCTTTCCCGCTTCGAGGTGATCACCGAGGAACTGCCGCAGGAGGCACTCAAGGACGATTGATGATGGGCAAGGGAGATCCTATGCCTTCTTCAAAAACTCGGTTTTCAGTACGAGGCCTTTGACCTGCTTGGTGTTACACTCGATCTCACCAGGATTGTCGGTCAGGCGAATGCCCTTGACCAGGGTTCCGCGCTTCAGCGTCTCCGAAGTTCCCTTGACCTTGAGGTCCTTGATCAGCGTCACGGAATCGCCGTCTTGAAGCTGAGTCCCGTTGCTGTCCTTTACAATGATGTCGGCCATGATGTCCCCGCAGTAATTCAAAGTGCTGCAGCGTCCTTTGCGCGTCTGAAAAGACGCACAGCGCTGTCGTGATCCGGACGGGAAATCATGTTGGCATGGGATAGTCAATGCGAAGGGGCCGGCCAGGCTGATCTTCAGTCCTACCCGACCCTTCTTCAATCAACTGATGCTCAGGCCTCCCGAACGCCGGCGATCCCTTACCGGCTGCGCTCAGTGCGCGGGGATAAATGAGCCCGGCACTCATCCGCCGCAGCCAAGCTCAGACCAAGGTCCGACCTGTCTCGGACTTCATGCCCATACTAACGCTTCGGCCGCTGCCATAGTTTTTGCGCCGGGGCGGAGTTTGCGGAGTTTTTGCTGTGACTAAGATTATTGTCGCCGGGATGATACTGGCACCGCTTATCTTCTGGGGTTCTATTGGCGTCCTCATATACTCGTATTTTTCGTGAATATTTATCAGGCGCCCCGAATTCCGAAAACTGGAAAGCTTCTATTCAGTTGTCATGGTTCTCGTTCGCGAGCAACGATCGGCCGGGATCAAGGGGACCGACGACGGCGAAAATTCGACAGTGGGATCAGTTCGATTGGCCGCGGAAGATTGCAACGGCCGCCGCGACCAATGCAGCATTGTCACTCGCAATCGTTCCATCCGGGAGGTGCTTACCATCTTCCAGGCCGATGCGGGTGGAATAGCGGCGTTCGCGCGCCGATCGGACGAACGGCCAGACAGTCCCGTCGAAGCCGTGCAGGAGGATCGGCCGATTGACGCGGCTGCGCTCAAGCACCTCGATGATGCCATCCCTGATATCGCATGCGCGCTGCAGATCCTGTTCGTCGTCAAGCTCGATCAACAGTCGAAAGACCCGCTCATGATCTTCGAGGCTGGTGTAGCGCTCCGCATCGGCGACCGATGCCAGCCCGACTTCAATCCCGACGCCCTTCTGCCGGAGCAGCTGGATGACACCAGGCGCATCGTCTTCCGACAGGTTCACCGACGCATAATCCGGCAGAACGCGCCAGCAGCGGATGCCTTCCCGCGTTTTCTCCCGATCGCCTTCGATCCAGGCGCCTGTGGACACACCGATCAGCGTTCCCGGACAGGCGCGGCGGATCGCGCCAAGCGTGTCGTCTACGGCGGCAAGGCTCTCCTTGCCGTCGGCTCCGCGCGGATGAATGTGGAGCTCCGCGGCACCCGCCGCGACCGAAGCGGCGGCATCGCGCACCATGGCATCGATCGTCAGCGGAATGAGCGGATGGAAATCCCTCGGCCGTGCGCCGTTGATGCAAGCTTGAACGATCATAAGGGAGCCTCGCGCTTGTTGGGCCGCTTAAGACACTGGGTATACCAAAATCTGGAAAATTCGAAGAACCTTGGCGCCGCCGCTATCACGGCTGTTTCCCCTGCTATTGTTGCAGCCCCAGTGATATCAAGTCAGCCGAGATAGGCGGCTGCTGGTTCTGGCCCAGGATCAAGCTGCGCGAACGCCGAGAACCTAAAGCGGCGCAAGGTTGCCGTGTCATGTCAGGACGTCTTTGCGACGCCGGCTCAGAGGACGGCCACGTGATCTCGTGGCAGCGACGTGACGTCAATCTGCCGCCCGACCCCATTCTTGAGTTAATGGCGGTCGCGTCCTGCCGCAGCCTGTACATCATCTCATCATCGACGCAAAGGTTGCCGGTCGGCCTTGGTCTTCTCTCGTTGCTGCATCCGCAATGCGGACGTTAGTTCCCAGCCTCGCCGTTCGCGGAGAACTCGATCTCACGACTCACCAATGACAATGGTGTGGCGTTTGTGGCGGTGCTGGCGATAGCCGGCGTCTGGTTGGCGGCTCGACCTGCATGGAGACAGGTCAAGCTCCTGAAGATCCAAACTGTCGAGCTAACGAGGGAGCGCCTGGCGGAGCGCTACAGGATGATTAGAGACGCAATCAAAGCATTGGAATGGGACCAGTGGGTACAGGAGCATCGATTGCATCCCGGCACGCCGGTAGACAAAGATGCTTTCGTGGAGGAGATGCTGGATACTTTTCGTAATCGAAAGAAAAGGCTTCACTTTGGTTTGTGAAAGAGGTGGCTAGACGCGGCGTTACAAGCCGCCGCGATGGCTAGATCAAGGCAGCGCCCATCCGTTCATCCTAGGTTAATGCTTATTAACCCAGGCTAGACGCCTGAAAGGATGCGCCGATGATGAAGAAACTTTTTCCCGCACTTGCAGCCGTAGTCCTGGCTGCATCTTTCGCCCTGCCGCTAAACGCCACACCGATCGTCGTGCCGAAAGCAGTGCCAATGCAGGCCGCCGACATCGAGCAGGTCAAACACCGCAGCCATGGCAAAAAGCATGCGAATGGCCACTGGAAGCACCAGCGATACGCTTACCGAGACTGTCGGTATTACGGCTCATGCTACCGTCCGCGGAACTATGGCTATCCCCGAAATTATGAATACCCCCACTACGGCTATCGCGACTATTACCCCTACCAACGTAGGTCAGGTGTGAGCCTGTATTTTAATTTCTAGCCGTCCGCGCAGGACGACGAGAAGTACGACACGGGCATCAGAGGTCGTTATTTCGGTACCGATCCGTCCAGTCGATCATCGGGGCGACAGCAAAACGGAAGCCCTCCCTTAGCGCTGTCAGCCTCACCCTCGGGCGGGGCTTTTTTTGCTGTCGGCGCCAGCAAAGAAAAAGGTCGGGGCGAATGCTCGCGCCGACCCTTCTTTGATTGCATCAGCACGGTGCCAGTACATCCGTGGTCACCAGCAAAAGCTATGGACTGAATCTATTCGCCTTGTAAATTTTTGCAAGGATTAGGGGGTGCCGAATTAGGGCTAGGTGAGGGAGGCTCAATACCCACGGTACGACGAGAAGTACGACTTAACACGAAGTCACCTTGTTTCTGGGCCGATCCGTCCAGTCGATCATCGGGGCGACGGCAAAACGGAAGCCCGACCACTGCGCGCCGGTTCCACTTGGATAGCATCCTATCGTTATGATAAGCGTACAATTTTTGGGCAGAAAGCGGAAATTATGCAGCAAATTCAATGTTGCATGGCGGAAGAGGTGGGATTCGAACCCACGGTACGGTTTCCCGCACGCCGGTTTTCAAGACCGGTTCCTTAAACCACTCGGACACTCTTCCATCTGATTGAAAAGGTGGTGAAATCAACATTTTGTTGATTTCTGCGAACCGGCTATTGCCGCCGATTTGCTACCCAATCACTCGATGGCTGGCTTTTTAGCAGCTTTGATAGCAGCGTCAACTTGCTCTGCAGCATTTGCCAGCATCTTCGCCGATCGCAGTTCCGGCGCATAAGCCTCTGCCTCTTTGCGAAACGAAACAGGCAGGGCGGCCTGTTCCGTACATTGGAAATGACTCGCGTTCGCCCCGGCTTGAGCGTTTACTGTGTTGTTCTGGCGGAGGAAACGAACCATGGCCATGTATCTCACGCGCTTCAGCTACACGCCCGAGACGTGGGCGCGAATGATCGAAAACCCCGAGGATCGCCGAGAGGCGGCACGCAGTTACATGGAGTCTGTGGGCGGAAAGCTCCATGGATTCTGGTACGCCTTCGGCGAGCGTGATGGTTGGAATCTGTGGGAGGCGCCTGATAACGTATCGATGGCGGCAGTCGCGCTTGCGATCGGTGCAGGAGGCGCGCTCAGCTCCATGGAGACCACTGTCCTCCTCAGCGTCGAGGATACGATCGAAGCCTTGGAAAAGGCGAAGTCTATTCGGTATCGTCCACCGGCAGCGTAGGTGGCGGTCCACCGATGTGGAAGAAGTGTTTCGCGCGGATCGCATTCCCCGGCGCAAGCTCTCCGTGAATTGCGCCGGAGACATGCGAGACCTAGCCCCCGTCAGATCCGAGGCCCTTCGGACCGTTGAGCTGGTTCATATCCTCGCAGAGAGAGCGAACCGCCTCCATCGTCACAGCGAGTGCCGACATCAGGATTGCGATGTCGTTGTCTTTATCTGGTTGGGAAAGCGCCAGAGATCGGGCATGCAGCTGTTGGCTGACCGTGTCGAGCTGCGTCAGGGTTTCATCGTTCATGGTGATCCTCCAAAGGTCTAAACCTTCAAAGCCTGCGGCGGCCATTTCGTTCCCATACAGCCACGAAGAGTCAAATACGCGATCCGCGTTGCATCATAGCCAGTCGGCGGGGTGACCTACCCATTCGGCTTGCGCAGGGGTGGAAGCCGCAGGTAGGGATTTTGGGGATCGTAGGGTCCCTTCGGTTCACCCTTGCCGGCCTTTACCAGATTGGGCACCAGCTTTCCCTTCGGCCCGAAAATATAGTCGATGCCGGCGCAGAGATGGGCGAGGGAGCGGTAGTTGAAATATTTGAACCAGTCGTCGGCGAGGAAGGCGGCTTCGTCCCACGTCTTTCCGCGGATGCGGTCATAGCCGGCCCGCTGCAGATAGGCTTCGCCTGTTCTCCTATCGACGGCGGCGCCGAGGCATAGGTTGCCGGTGATCAGCGACAGCCTGAGCACCTTGAGGGTTTCGGCATCCTTGTTCGGCAAGGGTTTCAAGGTCTCCGCAAGATAAAAATTCGTCGAGGGATCATTGGTCATCGTCTTGCGCCAATAGGCGGGGAAACTCTCCGTGGCGGCGCCGACCGCCGATGGGGCTGACATCACCACCAGCAAGATCAAGCTTTTGAAAATTCGGCCCATTCTTATGCCCCCAACCCGCGATGAGCGTGCATAGCGTCATATCGCCGGGATAGGCAAGGAGTGCCGCGCTGCCGCTCGCGAAATACGCGCAGACCGTGTTTCAATATGGAGCTTTTGGGGCATCCGGAAGCGCCCAGATGTTCACCATATGCCCCGCATCGGCACGATGATTTCCGGCCTCATTGCGGCGGCGGAAGGGTAGGCGGAAAGGGCTCGCGTTAGTGATTTATAAACCATAATCATTAGAATTGTCGCTATCGCTGCGAAATCGTTCGTAAATTTGCCATGAACTTAACAAGATTAAAGCCTCGTTAGGCGGGTGGGGATAAGGCGTTATTGGCCCAGGATGGGGCAAGGTTCCTTAACCATAACGATCTTTGAGCGGCGTGGGACATATGAAACTGGAATACGGGGCGGCGTCTTTCGCAACGACAGCACGGTGGCTGGCGATCTCGGCGATGTGTGCAACGGTTGCGGCGTGTGGCACGACGCAGGCAGTGCCGAAGAAAAAATCCCACGGCAAAGAATATTTCTCCGAATCCGAATATGGCGTGAAGGCGAGCCCGCGGGTCGCCACCGGCAACAATATCCCCAAGGGCGGCGGCCGCTACATCGTCGGCAACCCCTACGAGGTGAAGGGCAGGTGGTACTACCCGAAGGAAGACTTCGCCTATAACAAGGTCGGCGTCGCCTCCTGGTATGGTTCGGCCTTTCACGGGCGTCTAACGGCGAACGGCGAAGTCTACGACCAGATGCATCTTTCCGCCGCGCATCCGACCTTCCCGCTGCCGAGCTATGCGCGCGTCACCAATCTCGAAAGTGGCTCCTCCGTCATCGTGCGCGTCAACGATCGCGGCCCCTATCACGAAGGCCGTATCATCGACCTTTCCAACAAGACGGCCGATATGCTCGATCTGCAGCACAGCGGCACCGGCAAGGTGCGCGTGCAATATGTTGGCCGCGCCCGTATGGACGGCCACGACATGCCCTATCTGATGGCTTCCTACGTGCCGAAGGGCAGCCGTATTCCCGGCGTCAATCCGGAAGGCCAGATCGCAACCGGCGTGATGGTCGCCTCCAACAGCCGCAAGATCACCCGCGACCAGCTGCAGAGTTCGGAAGATTACGAGACGCCGGCCAACGTGCCGGTGCCGATGTCGGCAACCTCCTATGCCGGCTCGACGCCGAGCGCACGCTACAACGCAGCACCCGCTCTGGCACCGGCTGCCCATGTTCTGGTCGCGCCATCGCCGCCGTCCTTCAACAATGGCGCGCAGGCCATGGATCAGATGGTCGTACTGCCCGAGATCGGTCCGATGCCTTATGAGCGGCCTCAGAATTCGCTGGCGCTCGGCTACCAGGACGAAGAGGTGAAGACGGTGACCGTCGATCTCGCTTTCGATGCGGTGATGGTGCGCAATGACGGGCTGACGCAGGATTCGATCCTTGCCGCAGCCAAGCGTCATCAGGCCAAATCCGTCGCGCGCTGAGCATGGCATTGCATCGGATTCTCCCTGGCTCTAACCTCTCGACATACGCCGCTCCATAAATGGAAATTGCGATGCTGAAGCCTGCGCTTCGCCTGCTTGCATGCCTGATGCCGTTTGCCACCGGCGCGTTTGCAGCCGATGGCGGTGCCGCCGGTTTCGCTACCAAGGCGGCGCAGGCCTATATGATCGAGGCTGCCACCGGCACTGTGCTTCTCGCCAAGAACGAGGACCAGGGCTTTTCGCCGGCTTCGCTCGCCAAGCTGATGACGATGGATCTCGTCTTCGAGGCGGTGACGAAGGGCCAGATCACGCTCGATACCGAATATCCCGTTTCCGAATATGCCTGGCGCACGGGCGGCGCGCCGTCGCGGACGGCAACGATGTTTGCCAGCCTCAAATCGCACGTGCGCGTCGAGGACCTGATCAAGGGCGTCGCCATCCAGGGCGCCAATGACAGCTGCATCATCCTCGCCGAAGGCATGGCCGGTAGCGAGCAGCAATTTGCCGTGTCGATGACGCGCCGGGCCCACGAGCTCGGCATGGAGAAAGCTGAGTTCGGCAATTCCACCGGCCTTCCCGACGGCAAGAGCAAGGTGACGGCGCGCGAAATGGTCACGCTTGCCGCGACCCTGCAGCAGACCTATCCGAACCTCTATCCCTATTTTGCCCAGCCGGATTTCGAGTGGAACAAGATTTTCCAGCGCAACCGCAACCCGCTGCTCGGGCTCGATCTCGGCGCCGATGGGCTGGCGACCGGCTTTACCGAGGGCGAGGGGTATTCGATCGTCGCGTCGGTTGAGCGCGACGGCCGGCGGCTGTTTCTGGCGCTTGCCGGCATCGATTCCGACAAGGAGCGGACGGAGGAGGCCAAGCGGGTGCTCGAATGGGGGCTGACGGCCTTCGAAAACCGGCAGATCTTCGCCGAGAAGGAAGTGATCGGTGCCGCCAGCGTCTATGGCGGCACGGCACGCACCGTCGATCTCGTCGCCAAGGCGCCGGTCAGCGTCTATATTCCGATCAGCAATCCCGACCGGCTGTCGGCGCGCATCATCTATCGCTGGCCGCTGACGGCGCCGGTCAAGCCGGATACCCAGGCAGGCACGCTGAGGATTTTTGCCGGCAGCCGGCTGCTCAGGGAAGTGCCGCTCTATACCGTGCAGGCGGTCGGCGAAGGCTCGCTCAGCAGCCGGGCGGTCGACGCCGTGTTGGAACTCGGCGAATCGCTGTTCTTCTCCTGGCTCTGGGATAAGTCCGCGCCCGGCTAAAAGCCCGGTCCTTTCATGCAATTTGCCGGGAAAGGTGAATATGTCGCCGCGGCAAAAGGTTTTCCTACCTGATATCTTCGGATAGATAGAAGGAGCAGGGCGCGTGCGGCGCCTGGAATGCGGGAAGTTGTCATTGTCATCCGGTACGGGATTGTTCGTTACGTTTGAAGGCGGGGAAGGCGCTGGGAAATCCACGCAGATCCGCCGCCTCGCCGAGGCGCTGAAGGGCGAAGGTCACGACGTGCTGGTGACGCGCGAACCAGGCGGATCGCCGGGCGCCGAAGCGGTGCGCCATGTGCTGTTGTCGGGGGCTGCCGAAGCCTTCGGCACGCGAATGGAGGCGATCCTCTTTGCCGCGGCCCGCAACGACCATGTCGAAGAGGTGATCCGGCCGGCCCTTGCATCAGGCAAGGTCGTGCTCTGCGACCGCTTCATGGATTCCTCCCGGGTCTACCAGGGCGTCACCGGCAATCTCGAGCCCGATTTCATCGAGACCCTGCAGCGCATCGCCATCAACGGTGTCATGCCGGATTGCACCGTGATTCTCGACATCCCCGCCAAGGTCGGGCTGGAGCGGGCGCAAAAGCGTGCTGCGGCCGATGCTCCCGATCGCTTCGAGAAGGAGCGGCTGGAAACGCACGAGAAACGGCGCGAGGCCTTTCTCGATATCGCCGCCCGCGAGCCGGAGCGCTGCCACGTGGTCAACGCCATGCAGGCGGAAGAGACGATCGGCGCCGAGATCCTGGCGATCGTCAAACAGCTGCTATCGCCCGCAGGCCGTGCCCGAATGCCGGAAGCCGCACATCATGAGTGAGGCCCAGTATGAGTGAGGAAAGGCCCGGACTGCTCGACGGCGCCATCTGGCCGGGAGAAAATACCAGGCTGTTCGGCCATAAGGATGCGGAAGCCTTCCTCGCGCAGTCCTACCGGTCCGGCAAGGGCCACCACGCCATCCTGATCGAGGGGCCGGAAGGCATCGGCAAGGCGACGCTCGCCTTCCGCTTCGCCAATCACGTGCTCTCGCATCCCGATCCCGAGACAGCGCCGGAGACGATCGGCGATCCGGATCCTGCCTCTCCCGTCAGCCGGCAGATCGCGTCGGGCGCCTCGCACAATCTCCTGCACCTTGCCCGGCCGGTGGACGAAAAGACAGGCAAGGTGAAATCAGCGATAACAGTCGACGAGGTGCGCCGCGCCGGCAAATTCTTCTCGCAGACCTCCGGTACCGGCAACTGGCGGATCGTCATTATCGATCCGGCCGACGACATGAACCGCAATGCGGCCAACGCCATCCTGAAGATCCTGGAAGAACCGCCGAAGCGGGCGCTTTTCCTGGTGCTCTCGCATGCGCCGGGACGGCTGCTACCGACGATCCGCTCGCGCTGCCTGCCGCTGAAGCTGGCGCCGCTCGCCGACGATGAACTCGTCGCGGCCCTTGCCCATCTCGGCATATCAGGCGAAGGCGGGGCGGTGCTTTCGGCCGCCAAGGGCAGCGTCGGTGAGGCGCTGAAACTCTTGAACTACGGCGGCGGCGAGATCATCGCCGCCTATGACGAGATGCTATCCGCCGAGGGACCGACAGCACGCAAGGCAATGCATCGGCTGGCCGACGCGCTTTCGGGGAGGGAAAGCGACACGATTTTCGATTTCTTCGTCAGCCACGTCGGCGACGACATCATGAACCGGGCTCGCGTGGCAGCGGGCGAAGGGCAGATCACTGCTGCGGAGCGGCTGGCGCGGCTCTATTCCGAGATCACCGAACGGCTCACCGTTTCCGATGCCTACAACCTCGACCGCAAGCAGACGATCATCAGCATTCTCGCCGATATCAAGCAGCCAGGCCTCTAAAGCGCGTCACCGCTGATACTTTTCGGCACCATGCTCTGATCAGCCGGTCAACAGCTTCAATGCGACGACAGCAAGCGTGGCGGCAAGGACGATGCGGATGGTGCGTTCGTGCAGCTTCGGCGCCAGAAGGCTTCCAATGATGATGCCGGGGATAGAGCCGATCAGCAGGGCAAGCAGCATCGGCCAGTCGATCTCGCCGATCAGCCAATAGCCCGTGCCGCCGATCAAGGTCAGCGGTACCGCATGGACGATATCGGAACCGACGATCTCGCGCACATCGAGCCGGGGATAGAGGACCAGCAGGATCGTCACACCCAGCGCGCCGGCCCCGACCGAGGTCAAGGTGACGAGTACGCCGAGAACGAACCCGAGAATGACAGTGAGGGCGAGGATGGTCGTCGGCTTTGGCGGCGTTCGATCACCGATGGCGCGGCGCGCCAATTCGAGGATCGGGCCACGGAAGACCAGCATGATCGCGGTCATGACGAGAAGCCAGCCGAGCGCGGTGGTGATGGTATTGGTCACGCCGATGCTTTTGCGATCGACGCCTGCCAGCAGCCACAGCATCAGCAGGGCGGCCGGCAGGCTGCCGGCTGCGAGGCTGCCGACGATCTTCCAGTTGACCCGCCCATGCATGCCGTGAACGGCTGTGCCCGCCGTCTTGGTGATCGCCGCATAGAGAAGATCGGTGCCGACGGCAGTGGCCGGATGAACGCCGAAGAGCAACACCAGCAGGGGCGTCATCAGCGAACCGCCGCCAACGCCTGTGATACCGACGAGGGCGCCGACACACAGACCGGAAAGCGAATAGAGCGGCTCGAATGTCAAACAAGCGCCCCTGGCTGCGCGGGGCCGCGACAAATCCGGTAGATGAAAACTGGCACTTCGTTCTTGTCCCGCCCTCTTTCCCAAGACGGGTAGATTGGGCGAGAAGCCGAGTCAAGTTCACCACGCCAGCGTCTGGGAAATCATCGACAGCTGGAAAGTTGAGGTTTCGCTCGGCGGTGACATGCGCTAAGAGCGGCTGACCATTTTTATAGAGTTAGCCGGACATTGGCCGCCATGACAGACAAGACACCCTTCTACATCACCACCGCGATTTCCTACCCTAACGGTAAGCCGCATATCGGCCATGCCTATGAGCTGATCGCGACCGATGCGATGGCGCGTTATCAGCGCCTGGATGGCAAGGATGTCTTCTTCCTGACCGGCACCGACGAACACGGCCAGAAGATGCAACAGACGGCGCGCGCCGAAGGGATCACCGCGCAGGCGCTCGCCGACCGCAACTCCGGCGAATTCCAGGCGATGGCGACGCTGCTCAACGCCTCGAATGATGATTTCATCCGCACCACGCAGGAGCGTCATCACGAAACGTCGCGGAACATCTGGAAGCTGATTGCCGACAATGGCGACATCTACAAGGACAGCTATGCCGGCTGGTATTCGGTGCGCGACGAGGCCTATTACCAGGAAAACGAGACGGAGCTGCGCGCTGACGGCGTGCGCTACGGGCCGCAGGGCACGCCTGTCGAGTGGGTGGAAGAGGCAAGCTATTTCTTCAAGCTCTCCGAATACCAGGAAAAGCTGCTTGCGCATTACGAGGCGAACCCCGACTTCATCGGTCCGGCCGAGCGCCGCAACGAGGTGATCTCCTTCGTCAAGTCGGGCCTCAAGGACCTCTCGGTCTCGCGCACCACCTTCGACTGGGGCATCAAGGTGCCGAACGATCCGGCCCACGTCATGTATGTCTGGGTCGACGCACTGACCAACTACATCACCGCAACAGGCTATATCGAGGACAGGAACGGCCCGCGGGCGAAATACTGGCCGGCCGACGTGCACATCATCGGCAAGGACATCATTCGCTTCCATGCCGTCTACTGGCCAGCCTTCCTGATGTCGGCGAAGCTGCCGCTGCCGAAGCGGGTCTTTGCCCACGGCTTTCTGCTCAACAAGGGCGAGAAGATGTCGAAGTCGCTCGGCAACGTCGTCGATCCGGTCAATCTGGTGAACCATTTCGGCCTCGACCAGGTGCGCTACTTCTTCCTGCGCGAAGTGTCATTCGGCCAGGACGGCAGCTATAGCGAAGAGGCAATCGGAACCCGCATCAACTCCGACCTCGCCAACGGCATCGGCAATCTCGCCAGCCGCTCGCTGTCGATGATCGTCAAGAATTGCGACGGCAAGATCCCGGAATGCGGGGTCCTCAGCGACGAAGACAAGGCGATGCTGGCACAGGTCGATGCGCTGCATGCCTCGACCCGCGAAGATATGGGCAAGCAGCAGATCCATCGGGCGCTCGCCTCGATCATTTCGGTCGTCTCCGAGACCGACCGCTATTTCGCCGGCCAGGCGCCGTGGGCACTGAAGAAGACCGATCCGGAGCGGATGGGCACGGTGCTCTACGTGACCGCCGAAGTCGTGCGCCAGATTGCCATCCTGCTGCAGCCCTTCATGCCGGAATCATCCGGCAAGCTGCTCGATCTTGTTGCAGCACCTGCAGACAAGCGCGATTTTGCTGCCCTCGGCGAAGCCGGCCGTCTGGTTGCCGGAACGGCGCTCGAAGCGCCGACGCCGGTCTTCCCGCGCTACGTGGCTCCGGAGGCTTGAGGCCGTGTTGATCGACACGCATTGCCATCTTGATTTCGCCGACTTCGAGGCGGAGCGGGACGAGATCGTCGCGCGCGCCCATTCGGCCGGTGTTGCGCAGATGGTGACGATCTCGACGCGGGTGCGCAAGCTCGAGACGCTGCTTGCCATCACCGAGAAATATCCCTCGGTGTTCTGCTCGGTCGGCACGCATCCGAACAATGCCGACGAAGAGCTGGATATCCAGACGGAAGAGCTGGTGCGTCTCGCCAATGCCCATGAGAAGGTGGTGGCGATCGGCGAGGCCGGTCTCGATTATTTCTACGACACGCAGAAGCCTGAGGATCAGCAGACCGGCTTTCGTCGGCATATTGCGGCGGCGCGCGAGACCCGGCTGCCGCTCGTCATCCACAGCCGCAGCGCCGACGAGGACATGGCTGACATACTGACAGAGGAAAGCGGGAAGGGGGCCTTCCCCTTTATTCTCCACTGCTTCTCCGCCGGCCCGGAGCTTGCCAAGACCGGTGTCGCACTCGGCGGCTATATTTCCTTCTCGGGCATCCTGACCTTCCCGAAGTCGGAAGAGCTGCGCGAGATCGCCAGGACGATCCCGCATGAGCGGCTGCTTGTGGAAACAGACGCGCCCTATCTCGCGCCGAAGCGCTGGCGCGGCAAGCGCAACGAGCCGTCCTACGTCGTCAACACGGCAGAGGTGCTCGCCGATACGATCGGCCTGTCCTACGAAGAGGTCGCGCGGATCACGACGGAGAACGCTTTCCGGCTGTTCTCGAAGATGCCGAGGATCTAGCGGCGTGCTCTACCGGCGGCGTTTCACCATTCTCGGCTGTTCGTCGTCACCGGGCGTGCCGCGCATCACCGGCGACTGGGGCGCCTGCAATCCCGACAATCCGAAGAACCGGCGCACGCGCGCAGCCTTCATGGTGCAGCAATTCGCACCGGATGGTGGGGTGACCACCGTCGTCATCGACACCGGGCCGGATTTCCGCGAGCAGATGATCAGGGCAGGGGCCGACCATGTCGACGCCGTACTCTACAGCCATCCGCATGCCGATCATATTCACGGCATCGACGATCTGCGCGGCTATTTTCACAATACCCGCCGCCGGGTCCCGATCTTTGCCGACCAATTTACGATGGACAGGTTGCGGGAGGCCTTCGGCTATTGCCTGGAAACGCCGCCGGGCAGCAATTATCCGCCGATCGTGCTGCCGATTGTCATCGAAAATCTCGACGAACCTCTGGAAATCCGCGGCCCCGGAGGCACGATTGCCTTCCATCCGCATATCCAGCAGCACGGCGACATCCACTCGCTCGGCTTCCGCATCGGCGATGTGGCTTATTGCAGCGATATCAGCGACTTCCCGCCGCAGACAGTCGAGAAGCTTCAAAATCTCGACATGCTGATCATCGACGCGCTGCAATATACCTACCATCCGAGCCATCTGTCGCTGGAACAATCGCTCGACTGGATAGGCCGGCTGAAGCCGAAACAGGCGATCCTCACGCATATGCACACGCCGCTCGACTACGACGTGGTGATGGCTGAGACGCCGGACCATGTGGTGCCGGCGTATGACCAGATGAGCTTCGAGACCGAGGTCAGGATCGAGACCTGAGCCGCGTTACCGCATGCCCGGTCCCTGCATGCAGGGTCACTGCATGTAGGGCAGAACCTCGACGGCGCCGCGGTGGATCATGTCGAGCGAGACATAGAGGATGATCAGCAGACCGACATAGGCGATCCAGCGATGGTTGGTGAGCAACCGGGCGATCAGGTTTGCGGCAATACCCATCAGCGCGATCGACAGGCCGAGACCGATGACCAGCACGCTCGGATGTTCGCGCGCCGCACCGGCAACAGCCAGAACGTTGTCGAGCGACATCGAAACGTCGGCGATGACGATCTGGGTCGCCGCCTGGAAGAAGGTCTTTTTCGGCGCGCCTACGGCACCTGCGGCTTCGTGGTTCTCGCCATGACCGGCGCGAAGCTCGCGCCACATCTTCCAGCAGACCCAGAGCAGCAGCAAGCCGCCTGCCAGCAGCAGGCCGACGATTGCCAGCAGATAGACTGCGACGCTGGCAAAGAGAATACGCAGAACTGTCGCGGCCAGAATGCCGACGATGATCGCCTTGCGGCGTTGCGTGGCCTCGAGGCCGGCAGCGGCAAGACCGATAACCACGGCGTTGTCGCCGGCGAGAACGAGGTCGATAGCGATGACCTGCAGCAAAGCCGTCAGACCGGCTGCCGTAAACATGTCCATATGAATTATCCCCAATGCGTCAAAGCCGTGCTAGCGTCTCGACGGTTTGACGTCAACCGCTGAGGGATTTCGCGAGCGGCGCAATTTGCGACTTTGCGTATCTGATGGCAGGCGGCAACGTTATGGAACGCGAGCGACATGCGGAGTCATTCCCATGCCATTCCCTTGGAACATTCAACTCAGCCGCCGGTTCTTCAAGTCAGGACACCAGACTTCGCCAAACTTCGGATTGGCGGCTGGGCCAGACATCGAGAGGAGAGTCCCATGGGCAGCATTTACAACGATACCAACCCGGCCTTTTCAGGACCGACAGGCGGCAGCAGCCTTACTGCATTCTTCGACAGCCGATCGGAGGCCGAATCCGCCGTCTCCCGTCTTGAAGATGCGGGCGTGCCGGTTGCGAGAATAAGGCTGATGCCTGGATATGAGGCGGATGGAAAAAATGCCGGCGCGATGAGCGACGACCGCAGCGGCTTCTTCGACGCGCTGGCAGACTTCTTTTTCCCCGACGAGGATCGTGCGGTCTACGCAGAAGGGCTGCGGCGAGGCGGCTTCCTCGTCCAGGTCAATGATATCGATGACGCGCTTTATGAGACCGTCCACGATATTCTGGACGACGAGGGCAGCATCGACATGGATGAGCGGGCAGATCTCTGGTCGTTGGAGGACAGACAGCAAGGCGCATCCAATACCGGCTTTGCCGGCCAACCCTCTGGCGGCAAATCGTCGGAAGATCTCGCTGTGTCCGAGAGCGCGTTCGACGATGCGCGCCCGGTTGCAATGCGCAACACCACGCATGGAAGCGCCAAGGTGCGTGCCTATACCTTGCCCGACCCCGACACCCCGTCATCGGACGAAACCAATCGCCAATCGCAGACCCAATCGCAAGGCGGATCTCACCAGAGCCAGGGTTTCCGGCGCGACCACTGATATTATGAGGCCCGGCCGCAATGCCGGGCCTTATTGCCTCTCGCTCACCTATTCGAGGATACGTCCATGCAATCATCCATCAACCGCCACGGCCTTCCGCCAGATCCCGACGAACTGATCGCAGAAGGCGATCCGCCCTTTGCCGATGCCGCTGAGCAAACCGCGCGTGAAAAGGCCGACGAGAGCCTGAACGCTCTGCAGCATGAGGTCAGGCTGCTGAATGCCCGCATAGGCATGCTGCGCGAGGATGCGGAAGCGGCGCTGAAAGCCAAGGCCACATCGGTCGATGCAAGCGCCCATGTCCAGCTCGGCGACTATCCCTGGCTGAAACTTGCCGCGGCGATCGGCGCAACCTTCATTGCGGCCAGACTGGTACGACGTCTTCCGCTCGGCGTGCTGCTTGCGGGATTTGCCGGTCATCTCTCTGAGGTGAGACCGCGGTGACGATCGTTGATGGTGTCCCCAGGCACCGATTGGTTGGACGAACGTCATTGGAGCCGGTGATCGACATGCGAACAAGGGCTCATGTCAAAACCAAGCCGGCAATTCCGGCCAAGGTCGCGACACCACCTGCGATCGCAAAACGAACCGCATAGGCGATGGTCCCCATACTTGCTGCAAGAACGGCTTTCGCCAGAAGATTGGCGAAAGCGGCGACCGCGATGGCTCGAGCGGCCGCATCTGCAGGCACCTGGATGGATGACAGTTTCGCAACGGCAAGCGTTATCGCATCGAGATCGCCCAGTCCTGTGATGAATGAAAGGGCGATCAGCGACTGAGTTCCAAAGACGATCAAGGTCATTCGCGTCAGGACTGTCACGACGGCGAGTACGAGTGCGAAGCGCAGCACGACCATCACCTCGAGCGGGTTTCGAGGTGAAAAATCGGTGCTGTCATCCGGGCGTTGCAGCAATGCAGCAAAGCCGCCTGCTATGGCAAGGGTGGCAGCAGCCGGAGCGAGTAATGGAGCAAGCTCCCTGAAAACAGCTGGTGCAATGACGCCGCAAATTAAAAGCACGCGGGCGAGAGAAACGGCTCCCGCCAGCATTGCTCCCGCTGAGAGGAGTGGCGAGAGGGCAGGCATCTCTTTCGACTGACGGGCGAAGGAAAGCGTCAAGGCCGTCGAGGAAACAATGCCACCGCTGGTCCCGGTCAGCAGTATTCCGGCGCGGGCGCCGCTCAGCCTGATGAGGATATAACCGGCAAAGGAAACGGCTCCCACCAGGATTGTCATCATCCAAAGCTCGAAAGGATTGATTGTCTGCCAAGGATCAATCGGTTCGTTGGGAAGGATAGGGAGGATGACGATGGTCATCGTCAGCAGGATCAGAGCGGCCCTGAGTTCAAGCCAGGTCAATCGGCGAAGAAATCCATGCAACGGCTCCCGCGCTGCAAGAAGGGCCGTTATTGCCACAGCGCTTGCGGCCGTTACCGTCATATCCGCCACGACCGCACCAAAGCCGAGCGCAAAGACCGCCAGGGCGGCGATGGTGCCGGTGGCGCTGTAATCCTCTTCTTGTGCCGCCTGCATGCGGCTGAAGAGGAGTACCGTGATGCAAAAGAATATAAAGATAGCTGTCGGCAGAATCGGCCCTGTCACCGGCTGCAGGAAACCGCAGAAGCCGCCAAGGAAACTTGACAGGCCATAGGTGCGGATACCGGCAACTCTTTTGCCTGGCGCAGCCTCACGATCCTGCCAGCCGCGCTCAATGCCGACAAGAATGCCGATTGCAAGCGCCAGACTGAGGCGCTGGAATGCTTCTGTCGTCACCAATGATGTCATCATCCGATGGGTCCAGGCGCGCCGGCCGATTCATCGAAGGCAGCTGCGCCGTATATGCCATTGCTGTTCATCCACAAGCTGCTCTGCGAAGTGCTGATATTCAATCGCGCATCGCACTTCATCGCTTAGCATAGATCTTTGCCGCTTCGCCCAACGAATTCCGCTTCCTTCCGGTTGAGGACGTTCATTATCACGCTCGCGCTTTCGCGGTTTCGCGACCTTGATCTTCGTCAAAGCGCGAGAGACCCCCCATATGTAATGATACCTGCAAGCATTCGGAGGACTTCAGCCATGAAAGCGCAATTCCATTTACCGCTGGCCACCTATCCAGACGCAAGCTCCTTCTCGCTCCTTCAGAATGCTGTCGATTTTTCCCTTCACCAAAAGGCCGGTTTGACGGCAAGTATACCGCTGGTCAGGATCGAACCCGTTCAGCCGCGATTTCCATCACTCCTTGACGTCGCCAACATGCGTGCGGAGGCGGAGCGCTTGAGTAAAGACAATGGAACCGTTCTCGGGCAGACGCTCCGTGATTATGCGAAAAAAGCCGAGGTCGAGGTCGAGATCCAGCCATTCGATGTGAGGCAGCCGTTTGTCGCACAAACGCTTGCCGAGCTGTCGCGCGCATATGATCTTTCTATTTTGGAAGCATCTGAGCTGATGAAGCCGCTGATCGAGAGCGTGCTGTTTGAAAGCGGTAGACCGCTCCTGCTTTTTCCCCCGGATAATTTCTCCGGCCGGATCGATGCTGTTGCCGTCGCCTGGGATGGAGGAGCCACTGTCGCGCGGACACTGGCGGGTGCCAGGTTCTTGCTGGAACGGGTTTCGCGTATCGTCCTGATTTCCATCACCGATGATAAGCAGATTGACGAGGGCAGCCGAGATCACCTTGCGACGGCGCTCCGCAAGGCTGGTCTTGCCGTCGATGTCGCCGCCGTGCAAGCGAAGGGAGACTCGCCAGCTAACGTCATTCAAGGCGCAGCCCTGGAACGCAAGGCAGATTTGCTCGTCGCCGGCGCATACGGCCATTCGAGGCTACGCGAATTCATCTTGGGAGGGGTTACACGGTCCCTGTTGACCCGCCTCGAAATGCCCACTGTCCTTTGCCACTGACTGCGGTGCGCGCGGCGCGTTGCTGATGACCGAAACATCGATCACTGCCCGGAGAAGAGCGTCCTCTGCGGGTGTCAAGTATCAAGGGCTCGCACAGACCATCGCAATCGCCAAAAATCTGATGCGACAACTAGCACTTGGGAAGGAATCAATGAACCTGCGCGACGTCTGAAGGCATCGGCTTGGCAAGCTCTTTGAGAATCGCTTCAAGCGCATCGGCCGTCGCCTGCAGGCCGGATGACCGCGCGATTTTCAGTGCCGCACTGCAGTGAGCAGACAATTCGTCCTGCTGGACGTGATCATTCGTCGGAAATACGATGCCCGCATATTGCGACGGGTTTCCGTCTTCATCCCTGAAGCAGCGACCTAAGGCAGCCACGGCTACTATTTGCCCGCTTCGATCAAACACCCGATAGTCACAGCGATACGGATTTCCTGTGATCACCGATTCGGAAATCGCCTTGGCCACAGATGGCTTGTCGTCAGGGTGAATTCGGTCGAGGTATCGTATGACCGGCAGCCCTGTGAGGGTCTGTTCCGGATCAAGCCCAAAGAGGTTTGCCAGCGCCGAATCCGCATAAACCTTGTCGGTCGCCAACTCCCAGGTGAAAATCCCAGGCTCTTCGGCATCCGAAAATTCGGACGCTCCGAAAGCTCTGTCGACAAGGTTCATTCCGCATCCCCAGTCTGCGCGCCAATGCTGCCGGTCGATCACGTCACCCCGGCTCTTCAGAGAATACGACGTGCTCGACCATTTCTCCGCCGATCTTACTGCATAATTCCTCAAATCGGAATCGATTTAAGGATTCCTCGCTTGGCAGGAACCTACGCTTGATGGGTTCGATCTGTGCCGAATGAGTGGTAAGCTTGCCACCGAAGCTCCGCGCGAAAGTCGGCCCGTGACCGCCACACAAGCTCGCCACGCGCAGCCAGCAGCGTCGTTTTCTTGACGCGTACGGCGAAGGTGTGCTCCACCTCGGCTTCGACGTTCCAGAATGCGACGAAGCTGACAAGACCGGCGCGAAGGGTTGAGGGAAATCATGACGAAAATCGATCTCAATTCTGATCTCGGGGAGGCGTTTGGACCTTGGCGCATGGGCGACGACAAGGCGATCCTTGACGTCGTCACCAGTGCGAACATCGCATGTGGCGGCCATGCCGGAGATCCGGCGACCATGGTGGAGACGCTGGCGCTCGCAAGCCAACGGGGCGTCGTCGCCGGGGCCCACCCGGGCTTTGCAGATCGCGAGGGCTTCGGACGACGCCTGATCCCCTTGAGCGTCCGGGAAGTGGAGCAGCTTGTGGCGACGCAGACAGGGGCGCTGATGGGCGCTGCGGCTCTGGCGGGCGCCCGCATCCGTTACATCAAACCGCACGGCGCACTCGCCAATTGGGCGGCCGACGAACGGCCGGTCGCTGACGCGATCATCCGTGCAACCCGAGCGGTTTCGCCGGAACTTGCCGTACTGGCGATCTCCGGGACGGAGCTGGAACATGCGGCCCGCGATGCTGGCATGACCGTCTTCAGCGAGATTTTTGCCGACCGCGGCTACCTCTCCACGGGTCGGCTCGTTCCGCGCAACTTGCCAGGAGCGATGATCGATGATCCAGCACAGGCGGCATCGAGATTGATCGGGTACCTCTCCAGCGGCCTCATGCCGACGGTCGACGGCGTTCCGATCCCTCTCGATGCGCACTCGATCTGCGTTCACGGGGACAGCCCAGGAGCGCTCGCCATGGCCGTCCACGTGCGAAGGGAATTGCAAAAGGCAGGCATCGAGGTGGCTCCATTCCTCCAACCGACACAGGAAAACAGGTGATGGCCAAAGGCTATCTTATTGCCCGGGTTACCGAGCCGGATGCCTACGGGACCTGCGCGCGAGCCGCGGATGCGGATTTCATTCTGATCGAAGGCGCCGACTGACGTGTCACAGACCCCGTTCGCAGCGTCCGGCACGGGTCCGAACTACCGTCCGGTGGGCGGCCACGCGGTGCTCGTCGAATTCGGCGCGACCATCGATAAGCGGATCCACGATCGGGTCGTCAAGTTGGATGCCGCCTTGAAGGCGGCACCCTTTCAAGGATTCGTCGAAGCTGTACCGGCCTATGCCAGCATTCTCGTATGCTTCGATCCGCTCGTGGCCGATCACCGCACGACGGAGGCGGCCATTGCCGAGCGTCTGGGAGCTGAGGTTCCAGCGACGATTGGAGCGATGCGCGAAGTCGAAGTCTGCTACGATCCTGATCTTGCGCCCGACCTTGCCGCCGTCGCGGAGGCAAGCGGATTATCGCCGGAAGACGTTATATCCGCCCATCTCTCGGGCGACTACAGCGTCTTCTTGTACGGCTTCGCTCCGGGATATGCATATCTTGCAGGCGTGCCCGAAGCCATTCAACAGCCGAGGAAGCCGGCGCCCATTCGCGGCATAGCTGCCGGAAGCGTGCTGATCGCGGGGCCGCAGTGCCTGGTGAGCACGCTCACCATGCCGACCGGCTGGTGGATCATCGGCCGCTCGCCGACGAAGATCCTCGACGCCGCGTCTGACGACCGTCCGTTCCTTTTCGACGTCGGCGACGCGGTGCGTTTCCGCCGCATATCGAGAGCCGAATTCGACGCGAGGTGCCCCGAATGAGCGAAGCCGTCCTTGCAATCGACTTCGCGGGTCCTCACGTCGCGGTCCAGGACGGAGGACGTCACGGATTGATGCGGTATGGCGTTCCGGCCTCCGGTCCGATGGACAGGACCTCGTTTGCAGCCGCCAACGCCGCCGTCGGCAATCCTGCTGGCCAGCCGGCAATCGAAGTCTCCATGGGCGGCCTGGTTCTCGACTGCGTGTCGGGAGAGGTTACATTCGCCGTCGCGGGAGGAGGCTTCATCATAGAGCATGCCGGCGACAAGCGCGGCGCGTGGATGGTCGCCACCTTGAAGGCCGGGGAACGGCTGGCAATCCGTCCGGGACACTGGGGAAGCTGGACCTATCTGGCCTTCGCCGGTCATATCGAGGCGAAGACCTGGCTGGGCAGCATGTCGACTCACAGTCTCTCCGGCCTCGGCGGCGGGCGCCTTGCGGCCGGTCAAACGCTCACTCTCGCCGATCCGGAAGTGCGAGATGATCGAAATGGTCCGATCACATGTCCGGTCATCGCAAGACCGCGATCCGAGCTGCGTGTGGTGGTTGGTCCACAGGATCGGTTCTTCTCGAAAGAAACCTTATCGAATTTCCTATCGTCGCCCTTCCGCCTGAGCGACGCCTATGATCGCATGGGCGTACGCCTCCAAGGTCCGTCGCTTGCGCCAAGCGTCGCGTTGGACATGCCATCGGAAGCGATTGTGCGGGGCTCGGTGCAGGTGGCCGGAGACGGCGTCGCCACCATTCTGCTGGCCGACCACCAGACGACCGGAGGCTATCCCAAGATCGCAACGGTGGTGGATTCGGATCTGGACGCTTTCGTCCAACTGCGCCCACGCGACCATGTCGGTTTCCTGGCCGTGACACCGCAACAGGCGGTCGAGCACATTCGGCTTCGGGCTGCGACGATGTCCCGTTACCTCGCGGCAGTCCGCGACGGACCATGCAACGCCATTATATAGGCGTGTCGATCTGAAGGGGCGGCGATAGACGCTTGGAGCTGCCGTTAGCTCGAAGTAGTGTTCAGAAAATCCAGATTCAGTTCGGGGGCACCATGGATTTTCTGAACGTCGCGGCGATCGCTTTCTTCATTCTCGTCTGGGTGGCGGTCGAGCCTTTGATGGCAGCAGGGTGGCCGAGGAGGAACGATAGCCTTTCCGTTGATATGGTGCGCGTTCGCGCGGCCTGGATGCGGGAGGTCCTGACGCGAGACAACAACTTCATCGGCGACGCCGCGATCCTGGGACACACGATCAATTCGGCATCCTTCTTCGGATCCGCCAATCTCATCGTCATCGTCGGGCTGAGCGGCGCGTTGTTCATGGAGCCGAACTATGGATCGGGTGGCCTGATTGCGATGTTTGCGGCTCAGGACCCCGCGTGGTTTTTCCAGTGCAAGGTCTTGTTGGTCATGGCCACACTGCTGCGGGGACTATCCGATTTCATCTGGGCGGTCCGGCAGATCAACTACTGCCTGGCGGCGATCGGGGCGAGCCCATCCCGCGATGAAGACCGGGACATCGCCAGCTGGACAAACGCCCTGACCCTGGTTTTGAACCCTGCTCTTCGATCCTTCAGCGTCGGTGTCCGATCTTACTACTTCACCGTTGCAGCCGCCTTCTGGTTCATCGGGCCAATCCCCTTCGCTGTTGCGACCATCCTCAGCGTCGGCGTGTTGATTTGGCGTCAATCCTGGTCGGATGCTGCAAAAGGGATCATGGCCATACGGAAGCTGCTTGACTAGAGCATGATGCCGAAAAGTGTGAGCGGTTTTCGGACGACATCATGCTCTAACTATATAATGTAGAACAGGATTCAGATTTTAGGCCGACCCGGCCTAAAATCATCTTGTTCTAAAGCCAACCCTTAAGCTGGGCTGAACAGAAGCGATATCTTACTGGCGGTGTCCGATGGATCGTCTAGAAGCGATGCGCATATTGCTGGCCGTCGTCGATGCCGGAAGCATCTCTGCCGGCAGCAGGAAGCTGAACGCGCCCTTACCCAGCGTCAGTCGCAAGGTGGCGGACCTTGAACGACATCTTGGGGCGAACCTGATCGTCCGCACCAGCCGCAATCTTCAGCTCACCGATGCCGGGCGTGACTATGTCGACGCCGCCCGAAAGATCATGGCGGATCTGGAGGAGGCCGAACGAAGGGCGTCCGGGGAATACCAGACGCCCAGAGGCGTGCTGACGATCACGATGCCGATCGAATACGGGAGCCGCTACGTGCTGCCCGTTGCTCTGAGCTTCATGGACAAATATCCCGAGGTATCGCTGAACCTGCTGTCGCTCGACCGCACGGTCGATCTCGTGTCCGAGCAGGTGGATATCGCGATCCGTCTCGGCAACCTCGCCGACAGTTCGCTCCATGCCGCCAAGGTCGGGGAATTCCGCTTGATGACCTGTGCGAGTCCTGCCTATCTCGAGCGGCATGGCATGCCGGAGCGTCCCGGCGATCTCATCGATCGCGACGGGATCATCTTCAACAAGCGGACATTCTTCTGGACCTTCGACGTCGACGGCACGCCGCTTGAGGCGGTGCCCCGCAACCGGCTGGAGGTGAATACGGCGGCGAACTGTGTTGCGGCGGCCGTCGGCGGGGCGGGGATCGCGCGGCTGTTCGATTATCAGGTTCCCGACGAGCTGGCGTCTGGCGCGCTCGTTCCCATCCTCCGCAATTTCGACGGCGCGCCGCAGCCTATTCATATCGTCTACGCCCGCCAGGGGCTTCTCGCCTTGAAGGTACGGGCTTTCGTCGACTGGGCATTGCCTCACTTGCGCGCTATCTAAAAACGAAAATAATCAAACATTATCTGAATGATGTGTTGATCTCTTCAACCGTTTGTTTCGAGTTCTGAAGATGCGGAAAGTGGCCGATACCTGAGAGGATATCGACTTTTGCACCGATTTTGCCGGCGAACTCGATGCCCATCTCCCTTGCGATGTAGATGTCCTTCTCGCCCCAGATCACCTTCACGGGCGTCTTCAGCCGGGTGAGGTTGGCCTCGAGATAATGCTGATCGCCGGTGAAATTCGCGTAGTAGTGGGCGAAGGCATCCGCTGAAGTCATCCCGTCAAGGCTCCACGAACGGGTCATGTCCCGCTGGACGTCAGCCGGCAGATCGAATTGTTCAGCGGGAGATAGGCCGCGCCTGTGCACGTTCTGGAGGATCTCGTCGCTCGTCTTGTTCATGTAGGCACGGGTCGGCGAGGCGGTCGGCTCGGCTTTAAGGTTCTGCAGGTTCTCCCACATGTAGTGCGGCCGGTCGAACGGCGCGAAGTCTCCGACGATGATCTGCCTGGCGATCGTCGGCTCGTCGAGAGCAAGCAGCAGGACGGGGAGGGCACCGATGTCAGTGGCGTAGATCACGAGCTTCGACCGATCGATGCCTGCCCGTTCGATATAGGCCTTCAACACCTGGGCGTACGCCATCGGCGCATAGGAAAACCGTTCCGAAGCCGGGCGCGACGACTGCCCGTAGCCCGGCCAATCGAAGGCATGGACGTCGTAGTCGTGAGCAAGGGTTGTCGCGATGACGTTCCACACCGTCAGCGTTTCCGGAAACCCATGCAGCAAAAGCACCGTGCCTTTTGGCGCGGGGGCGCGGACAATCATCCTCCTCAGCGTGAGGACCTCATCGATCTCGATGAAGTCGACGGCGTCTTGCGCGGCCTCTCTGGACGCGGAAGTGAAGGCTCCAGCCGCCTGGGAAGAGAGAGTTGCTGCGGCCGATGCAGCATTTACGGTTTTGTCCTTAGACATAGGATGTCCTTTCTGAACGGCGGTCAGCCAAAGCCCAAAAGCCGGCTGTCGCCACAAATAATTGAGCACGGCGTCAGCCCGCGGTAGCCGGAGAAAGTGAGAGGAACCCTCTCGACGGCGGCACGCTGAAACCCGGCAGCCCAAGGCTGACATCTGAACGAGAGGGTGCCTCTCACTTTGGCGAGGTGCCGGCCGGCCATCGACCCGCCCAAATATCCACCAGCCGCCGATTTGAGACAGCTCGTTGGCGTTTGCGTGCGGAAGGCAGAGCGTCGGCCGCGACAATATAAGGAAGAACTGATATGAACGACATTTCCCAAAGCAGACAAGTTGCGGCCGCCCCCAACAAGGTCCGCAGCCTCCCGGGCCACGCCACTGTCGGCACGAATGATCTGGATGCCGCGTCGGTATTCTACGACAAGCTTCTGGCCGTGTTCGGGATCGGACGAGTCCTCGTCCAGCCCAACCGAGCCATCTACTACGGTCATCGCACGCTCGAATTCGGCATCATCAAGCCGTTCGATGGCCGCCCTGCCACCGTCGGCAACGGTGGAATGATTGCTTTCGAAGCTCCGTCCCGCTCAAAGGTCGACGAAGCCCATGCAACGGCATTGGCGGCGGGTGGCTCGGACGAAGGAGCGCCTGGCCCACGTGGCGAGAATGGCACGGGTCCTTACTGCGCATATTTTCGCGATCCGGAAGGCAACAAGTTTCTGATCTTTCGTTCCGGAGCTGACGAGACCTGACGTTTTCGGCATTGAAGCGGGGCAGGGCCATCGTTTCCCCTCCCGCCCCAGGAAGACCCTCGATGTCATGAAAGGACACGTGCCATGGCACTGCCGAACTCTTTGAAACACAGGGATATATCGCGACGCTCGCTGTTGTTGGGGGTTGCCGCGGCCGGCATATCCGCCGCTCTCCTCCCACGCACGTCCGCCGCTGCAGATGTCGTCGTCGCCGCATCCGGAGAGATCCGACCGTTCAAGGTTGAGGTCTCCGAGGCGGCGCTTACAGACCTCAGGCGGCGTCTCACCGAGACCCGCTGGCCCGACGGCGAAACCGTGATGGATCGTTCGCAGGGCGTCCAGCCGGACAGGCTGAAGGAACTGGCGCGTTACTGGCAGTCGTCTTATGACTGGCGGAAGGCAGAGAACAGGCTGAACAGCTTTCCGCAGTTTCTTACCAATATCGATGGACTGGACATCCATTTCATCCATGTCCGCTCCCATCATGAAAACGCGCTGCCGCTGATCATGACCCACGGCTGGCCGGGTTCGGTCTTCGAGCTGCTTGACGTCATCGGGCCGCTCACGGATCCGACGGCGCATGGCGGCAGGGCTGATGATGCCTTCCATCTGGTGATCCCTTCGATTCCAGGATTCGGCTTTTCCGGGAAACCGCCAGCAACAGGTTGGAACCCTCAACTGATCGCGGCTGCCTGGGACGTGCTGATGAAGCGGCTTGGCTATGACCGCTATGTCTCGCAAGGCGGCGACTGGGGCGCGATCATCAGCGACGCCCTGGGTCGCCAGGCGCCCGATGGGCTACTAGCGATCCACGTCAACAGGGTCGAGCGTGCGACGACTTTCCCAGCGGACGCAGCGCAGGCTCTTAAAAATGGAGGGCCGGCTCCCGATAGCCTGTCTCAGGATGAGAAGGTCGTCTTCGACGAGGCCCGGGACTTCCTCAACAACGGCTTCGGCTACGCAGCGATCATGAGCACACGGCCGGAGACGGTCGGCTACGGGATTGCGGATTCTCCAGTCGGCCTCGCCGCCTGGCTTTACGACAAGATCGCCGACTGGGTGTATACACGCGGCGATCCCGAACAGGTTCTTGGCAAGGATGCCATCCTTGACAACATCACACTGTATTGGCTGACGAACACCGGCCCTTCAAGTGGTCGGATCTATTGGGAAAACGTCATGTCGGGCGCCAAGCTCACGGCCGTCAAAGTACCGGTCGCCGTCACGGTGTTCCCCGGCGAGGTCTACAAGCCGCCAAGGCATTGGCTGTCGAAGGCTTATCCGAAGCTCATCTACTACAATCGCGCCTCCAAGGGTGGTCACTTTGCTGCCTGGGAGGAGCCGGAACTCTTCAGTCAGGAGATCAGGGAGGCCTTCAGAAGCTTGCGGTCTTAACGCCGCCTGGCCTTTGGTTCGCAGTCAGCGTCCCCGAGACCGGTTCGTCGATTGACGTTGGTCGTGCAACGCTTCACAAAGTCCGAAGTTTCGACCAATCCGGCAAAAGCGACGACACCATCGCGGGGACCACGGCCATATGCGCATCATCGACGACCGTCATCCCCTCCGCAGAGTGTGTGCATTCGTGGCGGTGGTATTTTCAACGCTTCTGCTGGCGAGCGCAAACCCCGCCTCGGCGGCTGAGCCGACCAATTCCTCGGCGCCGATCCGGGTTATTATCGAATTGCCGAATGATGATTCCGGACGAGCGCTGGTCGGCCGGATCGTTCCCGGCAATCAGGAACCGGCGCAGCCGGTGGCAGTCTCGCAAGAGGCGGCACCGACTTCGATTGCCACGTCACTGCAGGATTTGCGCCAGAGGTTGCTGACACTCGTCGATGCCGTTCCGACCCTTCCCGGGCAGATCCAGTCGGCGATCCGGGTCTTCCAAACGGATGATCGTATCGAACCTGTCGGCCTGATCTTGGCGGTCATACTCTTCGTCGCAGGCGGGTTCGTTGCGCAGCGCCTTGCCTGGTGGTCAGGGCGAGGGCTGCTCCATTTTGTGCTGAACGCGCCTGCCGACACCGTTCGGCAACGCATCAAGCTCCACGCCGCCCGGCTTTCAATGGGTCTTCTCGCGTTGGTCGGTTACCTGATCGGAAGTCTCGGCGCGTTTATCCTCTTTCCATGGCCTGCCGTGTTTCGCGATATCGCGCTCATCTTGCTATCGGCCGCGCTCATGGTGCGCCTTGGCGTGCTTGTGGGCCGCATTGTCATCGCGCCAGGCGCCCGTCTGCCGCATATGCGGCTTCTGACGCTTGTCACCTCGCTTGCCTGGTTCTGGTACTACTGGCTCCTCGGAATCGTCGCAGTGCTGGCGGCTGGCTGGGCAACCATTGAAGTGATCGGGACGATCGGGGCTTCACCGATCTTGGCCGACCTCTTTACCGCGGCATGGCTTGTGGTCGTTTCAATCGCTTTGATCGTCATGATCTGGCTGCGGCACTTTCGTTCTGACGGGCCGCCCGTGAGCCGGCTGGTCTGTGTCGGCTTCAGCGCGAGCATCTTGCTATCGTGGCTGTTATGGGTATCCGGGCTGCGCGGGGCATTCTGGACAGTGATCATCATTACGCTTCTGCCGCTTACCGTTTCAGTGGCTCATGATATCATTCGTCGCATTATTCAATCCGGGGAGGGGCAGGCGGTCGAGGATCCGGCCATCGTCGGATGGTCTGTTGTCATCATGCAAACGCTGCGGAATGGCCTCATTGTGGTCGCCGCGCTGCTCATTGCCCGCGCGTGGAATGTCAATCTCAGTGACCTCGCCGCAGCCGAAACGGTGACCACGCGCTTGATCCGCGCCGGAATCCGCATCGTTATCGTGCTGCTGGTGACCGACGTTATCTGGAAGCTCGCAAGCACGCTGATCGACAGTCAGATGGCGGTGGCGTCGCGAAGCGTGCAGGAAGGGCATCAGGAAGGACCCGATGCACGCCGGCGTCAACGGTTGAATACCCTCCTGCCCATTCTTCGCAATGTACTGTTCCTGGCGATCGGCGCTGTCGGCTTCCTGATGATCCTGGATGCCATCGGCATTCAGATCGGACCGCTGCTGGCGGGCGCCGGTGTCGTCGGCATAGCCGTCGGCTTCGGCGCCCAAACACTCGTCAAAGACATCATCTCCGGCGTCTTCTATCTGTTCGACGATGCTTTTCGCATCGGCGAATACATCCAGGCGGCAAAATATAAAGGAACGGTCGAAGGTTTCTCGCTGCGATCGATCCGCTTGCGCCACCATCGCGGTCCGGTCACCATCGTTCCCTTCGGCGAACTGGGCGCGGTGCAAAACCTCAGCCGCGACTGGGTCATCGACATCATTACGCTCACCCTGAACTATGACAGCGATCTTGAGGAGGTCCGCAAGACCATCAAGCGCATCGGCGTTGAGCTTCTGGAGGACGCCGAACTCGGGCCCAACATCATCGAGCCCTTGAAAATGCAAGGGATTGAGCAGATGGCGGACTACGGTGTGCAGATTCGGCTGAAGTTCATGACGAAACCCGGCGAACAGTTCGGCGTTCGCCGAAAGGCTCTCGCCATGCTCAAGAAGACATTCGCGGAAAAGGGCATCCAATTTGCAACGCCGACCGTTCATGTTTCCGGCGGTCCCGCCGATGCCGCGGCTTCTGCTGCCGCAACGGAGCTGCAAAGACCATCGAAAGTCATCTCGACACTTGAGGAATAGCAACGGCGGGCGGACAGGCGAGCTTTCCGTCGAATGCCGTCAAGGCAACTCTCTGACCCGGACGTTGCGGCCAAGCGCGTCGTCCGAGACACGGGTTTCGAAAGAGTTTGTCGGCTGGGATCAGTTGTTCCATGTGGGCACGTTCGCCGGTGAACTCGTCGATGTGCTGGATCGTCAAGACGCAAATTCGAGCAGGCCGATTTTAAAAGAGTGGACCTGTGAGATGGATGACGAAGGTATGCCATTGTAATCAAATGGCATCTTTCTGTTCCATAATCTATCTTATGCGATATATGTGTGTAGCCGGGTACATTCTATTTCCAAGCGCGACTTGCGAAAGATGCCAATGGGTTATCGCTCGCAAGGAAAGCGCAATGAGACACACCTACTCCCATATCGACCTGGATGAACGCCGCAAGATCGCTCGCTGGTCACGATACGCGTGGCCGCTCCCATCCACTGACCTAGTCCTGATTGGCAACCACTGGCAAACTGCCTTCGTTGGAATGACGGGTATCGGTCTGCCGGGCGGCAGAGACAAGGCGGCGCTTTGCGCGGATCGCGTGCCATTGTTGGTCGATCAGAACGCCGATGAGGATCACGCCACCCATGACAGCGAAATTCAACGACGAAGGGATACCAAGTAGATTCACGAGATTCTGCAACTCTTGGAGCAGGACCGTCCCCAGCACGACGCCGACGATCGATCCCTCGCCGCCGCGGAGCGAAAAGCCGCCTAGTACGGCAGCGGCAATCGCGTAGAGTTCGTAGAACTGGCCATGGCTCGCCGGCGAGATCGAGCGTGTGTACATGGCGAAATAAATTGCCGAAAGCGCCGTTAGCAGCCCGCAGATGACATAGGCCGACATGACCATGCGGCCGGTACGGATACCAGAATAGCGGGCCGCCTCCTCGTTCTTGCCGATTGCGTAAAGATAACGCCCGAAGACAGAGCGATGCAGCATGACCCACATGACCACGGCAATGATGACGAGTGCGATGAAAGTGTTGGGAACGCCGTAAAACCGCCCAGCGGTGAGGAATTCGAGGTCTGGGAAATTCTGGCCGAAAGCAAAGCCCGCCGTTCCGTCGGCCGTATAGAAGCGCGCTGCCCCACGATAAATCAGGAGGCCGCAGAGGGTGACGACGAAGGGCTGCAGGTTGAGCCGGGTGATCAGCCAGCCGTGGACGGCGCCTATGACCGCGCCAAGCACGAGAATGAGCGGCAGCGCCAGCATCCAGGACATATCCTGGACCGCGATGAAATCGACGAACAGCACGCCGAGAAGCGCGACGAGCGAGCCCACGGAAAGCTCGATACCGCCGGTAATGATGACAAAGGCTTGGCCAATCGACAGGATGCCGAACAGGCCGATCAGGTTGGCGGTGTTGGCCAGGTTGATCGGTAGCAGGAAGCGCGGATTGATGATGGCGACGACGATGCCGACGACGACGATCAAAAGCAGCAGTCCGAGATCTTTTTTGATCATTCGAGATCCATCCCCGATACTTATTTATATTGGCCGCAGCCGCTATTTTACCCGTTTGCCGACAGCAAGCAAAAGGACGCTTTCCTGGCTGATTTCGTCCTCTTCCAATATGCCGGCGATCTGGCCCTCGTGCATGACGGCGATGCGGTCAGAAACGCCGATCACCTCTTCCATGTCGCTGGAGATCATCAGGATCGCCACTCCGGCATCGGCAAGCGCTCGCATCAGGCCGTAGATCTCGTTCTTCGCGCCGATATCGATGCCGCGCGTCGGCTCGTCGAAGATCATCACCCTCGGGCTCATCGACAACCATTTGGCAAGCACTACCTTCTGCTGGTTGCCACCGGATAGAGTGCCGGTTCGCGTCGAAACGGAGGGCGCCTTGATACCGAGGCGAACGCGCTGTTTTTCGGCCGCCGCCTTCTCCTGCTCAGCGGAGAGCATGAAACGGCTGGAGAGCTTGGGGAGATCGGCAAGGGTTATGTTCTGGGCGATCGGGAAATCAAGAAGAATGCCGTTGCGCTTGCGATCCTCCGGCACCAGGAAAATGCCCCGAGCGACGGCGTCCCGGGCAGACCCGATCGCAATTTGCCGCCCGTCCTGAAGAATGGCTCCGCCGTAGCTCCGGTCGATGCCGAAGAGTACTTTTGCAAGCTCGGTGCGGCCCGACCCAACGAGCCCTGCAAGCCCCATGATTTCTCCATACTGGATTTCCAGATCAACGGGACGCCCGGGATAGGCCTCGGTGCGCACGCCGCTTGCCTTCAGCGCCACCGAGCCGGGCGAGCGCTGCGGTTTTGCGGTCCGGGCCGCAAGCACCCGGCCGATCATCAGCTTGACCATCTGGTCGTGGCCGATGTCTTTCTTGGCGAGCGTGCCGACGAGCGTGCCGTCGCGCAGGACTACGACGCGGTCTGCGACGCGCTCAACCTCGTGGAGGCGATGCGAGATGAAAATTACGCTGATGCCATCCGCTTTCAGCGATTTGATAATGCTCAGGAGCCGCTCGGTCTCGGCCAGCGGCAGGCTGGACGTGGGTTCGTCGAAGATGACGAGCCTGGCGTTGATGGACAGCGCCTTGGCGATTTCCACCATCTGCTGCTCGGCAAGGGAAAGCGATGCCACGGGTGTATCGGCGGAAAAATGAGCCCCTACCCGCTTCAAGAGCGGCTTCACCATGTCTCGCAGTCGATCGCGATCGACGAGCTTGAAAGGTCCCGCCTTCAGCGGTTCGCGGCCCAGGAAGATATTGGCGGCAACGTCGAGATTCTCAAAGAGATTGAGTTCTTGGTGCACGAAGGCAATGCCGGATGCGATGCTCGATTCTACAGTGAGGAAACGAAGCTCCGTGCCGTCGAGCAGGATCGTGCCTCGGTCGGGGGCGATCACGCCGCCGAGAATCTTCATCAGCGTCGATTTTCCAGCCCCGTTCTCGCCGACGAGGCCGATGACCTCTCCTGGCATGATGTCGATCGACAGGCCCTCAAGCGCAACGACGCCCGGATAGGTCTTGCCAACGCCGGAAAGCGACAGGAATGGCGTTGCAAGCGCGTCCGGTGACGGGATGTCGGAGCTGTGGTTCATCGCCTGTCCATGGCTGCCAATGGCTGTGTCGGCATGAGACGTCTTTCGCGGCAGCGGCAAGTGCCACCGCCGCGAAGGAGGATTATTTTCCAGACATGGCCTTCAGGCTAGCGGCATACTTGTCGACGTCATCCTTGCCGATGATCACCGTCGGGATGATGATCAAGCCGTTGCTGGGAACGCCTGATTTGTCGCCCTTGAGGTAGGCCGCCATCAGCTTCATGCCCTGATAGGCCCACTCGAACGGCTGCTGCACGACGGTCGCTGCGATCGTGCCTTCCTTGACGCCGCCGAGCGTGATCGGATCGTCATCGAAGCCGACGACGGTGATCTGGCCGAGTTTGCCGGCGTCGCGCAGCGCCTCATAGATGCGCGGCGTATTGTAGGAGTAGAAGCCGACCATGCAGGTGACGTCGGGGCTGGCCACCAGCGCGTCCTCGACGTTCTTCTTTGCGCGCGTCTGGTCGATATCGTCGCCGCGTACATCTGTCAGCTCGATCTTCGTGCCCTTCAAGCCGTCCTTCATGCCCTGGATGCGTTCTTTGGCATTGTCGGCGCCGAGCAGGCCGACGAAGCCGATGCACTTGCCGCCGTCCGGCATCGCCTTCTTGGCGATTTCGGCCGCTTGCAAGCCGGCGTCGATATTGGACGAGCCGATATAGGCAACGCGGTTGGTCTGCGGCGCGTCACTATCGGTCGTGAAGAGAGCAGTCTGCGAGCCGATCTTGTTCAAGCCATCCGTCTGGGTCTTGGGATCGACCGCGGAGACCATGACCCCCTTGACGCCGGCACTGACCAAGTCTTCCATAAGTCGTTGCTGAACGGCGACAGATGCCTGCTCAGGGTACTTCAGCTCCATCTGGTAGTCAGGCATCTCGCCCTGCGCCTTCTTCACGCCCGCTTCTGCGGCTTTCCAGAAGTCGGATGCGCCGTTGACGACGAATGCAAGTGTCGGTTTGTCGGCAGCATGCGATACGGCAATCGGCGCCGCGCTCAGCATCAACCCGGCGAAGAACAAGGCTGCATTGCGTTTCAGCTGTTTCATAATACACCTCCCGAGGGGCCGCAGTTGCACGGGCCCGTTTCCGATTTACGGCCGGCCGGATGCGCGCCCCCTCCTAGGGCCGTCGCCAAGCGACGAGTGGCATAGGTTCCGATCGCTCCCTGACGGTATACAAGAAATTTAATTAGTAAATAGTATTATCAATGCAGATCAAAACATTTCATCACGCAGTGGCCAGGATGGCTATTTTGTACTGGCAATGGCCAATAACTGATAGTGTTGCAACAATTCATGCAATTGCCAGCGCTTTCAGATAGATGCTAATATTAATTAGCCGAAACGACGATCAATCCACCCGACCCTATTATCCCGAGAGAGACAGTTTCCACGAATGCGAAAACCCAAGACCCAAAATAAGCCTGCGCGCGTGACGATGATGGACATCGCCGCGGCGGCTGGCTGCTCGCAGGCGGCCGTCTCCTTCGTCCTCAACGACACGCCCGGCACCCGTATCTCACAGCAGACGCGCGACCGCGTATGGGAGGCGGCGCGCGCGCTCGGCTACATGGAGAAGACCTATACGACGAAGGCCTCCTATTCGGGACTGGACAACGTCATCGGTTTCGCCGTGGATCAGCTCGCCACCAGCCCGGAAGCGATCGTTGCGATCGAAGGCGCGCGGCAAGCCTCCTGGAACGCCGGCAATGTCCTTTTGGTAACCCAGACGCTCAGTGATCCCGTCATGGAGCCGAAAGCAATCGAGGCGTTGACGAGCGGAGGCATATCGGCGCTCATATATATGACAATCTATACCCGCCAGGTGGAGCTTCCTTCCTATGTCCGCAAGCTTAACATCCCGACGGTCCTGCTGAACTGTTATACGGCGGACCATGCTTTTCCCGCCGTGGTGCCGAGCGAGATCGCGGGAGGGCAGAGCTCCACGCGACATCTGATCATGCATGGACACCATCGTATCGCGACGATCACCGGCGAAATCTGGATGCAGGCTGCGCAGGACCGGCTGACGGGATATCGCCGCGCGCTGGCGACCGCCGATATACCCTTCGATCCGGAATTGGTCATTGAAGGCGACTGGTCGGCCAGTGCCGGCTATGCCTCCACGATGAAACTGCTTGCTTTGAAAGAGCCGCCCACCGCGATCTTCTGCCAGAACGACCGCACCGCCATCGGGTGCTACGAAGCGCTCAAGGATGCAGGGCTTCGCATTCCCCAGGACATGTCGGTGGTGGGTTATGACGACGAAGAAATTTCACGACATCTCGTACCCCCGCTGACGACTTCGGTCCTTCCACATCTTGCCATGGGGCAATGGGCGATCGAACATCTCAACCCGGAAAGTACGCCCGGCAAGCGCTATCCGATTGCGAAGCTCGAATGCTCGCTGGTTAATCGTCACTCCGTAGCCGCGCCGCGGGCCGAGGCGCGGCAAATCCTCGATGGCGCATATACCTCGCCATAGGATTTGGGTTCGCGCCGGGACCGAACGCCGCCGGCTGGCACGGAACCCCTGACCGGCGCGCATTGGAGGAAGTGGTCGAAGTCGCTTCGCGGACGATAGAACGGGAGAGTTTGCCTTTGGTCGATAGGTTGCGAACGGGTTGCCCCCTGCCCTTGCTTTGTCACTGACCGAACCACTGATCTCAAACATTCTCAACCACAGACACACTCTGCGCAGAGACGACGTTGACGACGTGTAGATTTGGAGCTAGCTCTATCGCCCATGAAAATCGCAATGGTTCTCGTAGTGGTGATATCGCGCATGGGCAGGACGGTCTGATCGTCCGGCAATAGCCACCCATGCGCCGAAAACAGGTCCCTGACGGGGCCTTTTTTTATGCCCCGTCGCACCTATCACCTCACTCACGACGGAACCCAGATATGACCGGCGAGAAAGCCAACTCTTCCCTCAATACCCCTTCTGATCGTCTCATGAACGGTGGCGAGATCGTTATGCAAGCGCTGCGCGACAACGGTGTCGAACACATTTTCGGTTACCCCGGCGCAGCGGTGCTGCCGATCTATGACGAAATCTTCCAACAGGAGGATATTAAACATTTCCTGGTGCGCCATGAGCAAGGCGCCTGACACGCAGCCGAAGGCTATGCCCGCTCGACGGGAAAGGTCGGCGTCATGCTGGTGACATCGGGACCAGGGGTCACAAATTCGGTTACGGCGCTGCAGGATGCGCTTATGGATTCCATTCCGATCGTCTGCCTCTCCGGTCAGGTGCCGACAAGCCTGATCGGCACGGACGCCTTTCAGGAATGCGATACGGTCGGCATCACCCGTCCCTGCACAAAGCACAATTTCCCGGTCCAACACATCGACGATCTGGCCAAAACGATCCATCTGGCTTTCCGGATCGCGGCGGCCGGTCGACCCGGCCCTGTTCTCGTCGACATGCCGAAGGACGTGCTCTTCGCCAGCGGGACCTACGTCTCACCTGACAAGGTATCTCCCCTGCCCAGCTACCAGCCCGCAATGCAAGGCGATCAGAACGCGATCCGGGCGGCTGTCGCATTGATGGCCGAAGCCCGACGACCTATCATCTATGCCGGCGGCGGCGTCATCAACTCGGGGCCGGAGGCGTCACGATTGTTGCGTGAGCTCGTCGACCTCACCGGCTTTCCCATAACGTCCACCATCTTGGGGCTTGGAGCCTATCCCGCCACCGGGAGGAACTGGCTACGCGTCGCCGGACAGGACGGCTCGCATGAAGCCAATATGGCAATTGGCGATTGCGACCTGATGATCGCCATCGGCGCGCGCTTTGACGACCTTGCGACCTCGCGCATCCATGAGTTTTCGCCTCACTCGAAGAAAATCCACATCGATATCGATGCCTCGTCGATCAACAAACGCGTTCCCGTCGATATCGGCATTCAAGGCGACGCCGCGCACGTGCTGGCGGATATGCTCCATGCCTGGCGGTCACTTTCCTCTGTCCCCGACCAGAAGCGGCTGCGGGCGTGGTGGACACAGATCGACCATTGGCGAGCCCGCCATTCGTTTTCCTACGAGCGGCTGGACCATACAATCATGCCGCAACACGCCCTGGAGCGTCTGCATGCGCTGACAAAGCCACACGACCCCATCATCGCCACGGAGATCGGTCAGCAGATGTGGGTGGCGCAGTTCTTCGGGTTCGACAAACCTAATCGCTGGATTACCTCAGGGGGATTGGGGACTATGGGCTTCGGTCTTCCTGCCGCCCTGGGGGCGCAGCTCGCAAATCCCGGCCGCCTTGTCATCGACATTGCGGGCGACGCGTCGGTGCAAACGACGATGAAAGAGCTGTCGACGGCGATACAGCATCAAGCGCCGATCAAGATCTTCATCTTGAGCGATGAGCATCCGGGCATGGCGCGAGAATGGGGTCAAGTGCCGGATGGCAATGGTCGATCGCGCGCTTATTCGGCCTCGCTGCCCGATTTCACCAAGCTCGCTGAAGCCTATGGTGCCATCGGCCTTCGTTGCGAGAGCCCTCGCGAACTCGATGCCAGGATCGAGGAGATGATCAACGTGGACCGGCCGGTGCTCTTTGACTGCCGGGTTGCAAGGCTCGCCGACGCCCATCCGCAGTGACGGCGGATATCGACACCCCAAAAGCAAGCCATGCGATCCAGCAGCCGCCGCACGGTAAGTCCATTCGTTCGTGAACGCTCATGACGCCAAGATCGCCGTTCTCGAGCTGCCGAAGCTGTCCCCAGATCCGCCGCTTGTTTAGTGCTTGCGGGCCTGGGGCAGCAGGTTCATGCTTGTCCCCTGTCTGAGGCCTGCTGGTTGCGGCTGAAATAGCCGTACATCGGGGTTTCGTGAGATGCGTCCGATGGAGTGCAGCGGCTGCGGGTTCGATATTCAGAGCGGTTTTGCTTTCTGTCCGCGATGCGGCGCAAAGCAACCACTCTCCTGTGCTGCCTGCGGCCATCCTTGTCAGCCCGATTTTGCCTTCTGCCCCCGATGTGGTGCGTCGATACCAGGCACAGCGCAGTCCGCATCGAAGCCGAAGATCGAGGCGGTCCTGTCTAAATCGGAGGGTGACGCCGACCGGCGGCCGGTGACCGTGCTCTTTGCCGATCTCTGCGGCTTCACGACGCTGAGCGAGCAGATCGACCCTGAAGTCATGCGGGTGCTGCAGAACGAATTGTTCGAAGAGATGACCCAGGCAGTCGAGGCCTATGGCGGCTTCGTCGACAAGTTCGTCGGCGATGCGTTGCTGGCGCTGTTCGGCGCGCCGGTCGCTCACGAGGATGATCCCGTCCGGGCGCTCGGTGCCGCACTTGACATGATCGGTCGAGCGACGCAGGTCGGCGAGCGCTGGCATGCTCGCGCCGGTGTGCCGCTGCGTCTGCATATCGGCATCAATAGCGGCCCTGTCGTCACCGGTGGCTTCGGTGCGGTCAGTACAAAATCCTATTCCGTGACCGGCGACACGGTGAACACCGCCCAACGCCTGCAGTCCATGGCCGGCGAAAACGATATCCTCGTCGGGCCGCTGACCTATCGCCTCACCCGCCACGCCTTTGCCTTCGAGAGCCTCGGCGCGCAGGCGTTGCGCGGCAAAAGCGGAAACGTCCTTGTCCATCGGCTGACCGGGCTGTCGGAAGCGCCGCATACGGCGCGCGGGCTCGAGAGTCTCGGCCTTCAGGCACCGATGATCGGACGGGATACGGAAATGTCGCGGTTGCTGACATGCCTCGACCTTGCCTGCGGCGGCGCGGCGCAGCTTGTCCGGCTGATCGGCGAAGCGGGCATCGGCAAGTCGCGGCTGGTCAACGAATTCGTCGCAATTGCCGGCAGTGCTGCCCGTTTCCAGGGCCTCGCCATCCGCAAAGCGACCTGCTCTCCGCTCGGCGAACAATCCTATGGCACGCTCGGCGCGGTGGTGCGCAGCGCCTACGGCATCGGCGAGCGGGATGATCTCGACAGGGCGCGGCAATTGCTGGCAACGGGGTTCCGCGCGCTCGATCTGACCCAGGATGAGGTCGAGGGACTTTTGCCGCTGTTTCTACATGTCCTCGGCCTCGGCGATCCCGATGGCGCGTTGCGGTACATCGAGCCGGAGCAGTTGCGGCGGCAGATCTTCTATGCCGTCCGCACCGTCTTCGAGCGGCGGCTGGCGCAAGGTCCGCTGCTGCTTGTCATCGAGGATCTGCACTGGGCGGACGCCACCTCTCTGGAAGTGCTTCGCTTCATGATGGACCGGCTGGAGCGCAGCCGGTTGATGCTACTTGCGATCTACCGGCCGACATCGCAGACCGACCCTCTGGACTCCAATCGTGTCAGCGTCACCGTGCAGCGTCTTGCCCCACTCTTTGTGGCCGACGGGCAGAAGCTGCTTGCTGCGTTTTTTGGCGTGGATCATGGCAAGTTGCCGGCCACGATGCGCAAGCGCATCCTCGACCGCGCCGGCGGCAATCCGCTTTTCATCGAAGAAATCCTTCGGGCGTTGATCGACATGGGCACGTTGCACAATGACGGCCAGCGCTGGCATGTCGCAGCGGAAGACACGGATGTCGATATCCCGGTGAACCTGCAAGCCCTGTTGCTTGCCCGCGTCGATCGTCTGCCACAGGAGATCAGACGGCTGGCGCAAGAGGCGGCAGTGGTCGGCCCGAAGTTCGATACCGCCCTGCTCCGCACCGTCGCCACAGAGCCGGCCGCCATCGATGCTGCATTGGATCATCTCTGCGATGCCAATATCATCGAAGAATTGCGCGGGCCCGATGCGGGGCAATCGCCGGGCTATCGCTTCAGCCAGACGCTGATGCACGACGTCATCTATCACAATCTCCTGCTTCAACGGCGCATGGAACTTCATCGACGGATCGGCCAGGTTCTGGAACGTCAATATGGCGCAGCACCCGACCGGCCCGAGCACCTGGCGCAGCTCGGCCATCACTTCAGCCTGACCACAGAAAGGGCCAAGGGGGCCAGCTATCTGATGGCGGCGGGCGATCTGGCGCGCAAAACCTACGCCAATGACGATGCGATGCGCCTCTATCGTCAGGCCCTTGCCGCCCTCGCAAACGAGGTGGAGGTTACACCAGAGCAACTCGCGCTGCTGGAGCGTCTTGCCGATCTCTGCGGTCCCGCCGGTCTCCGCGACGCTGCCTTGAACCACTATCAGCGAGCGCTTGCGATCCACCGCAACAACAACCCTATCGCCGCAGCGCGGATATTGCGCAAGGTCGGCCGTTTGCATCTCGATGCAGGACGCCGCGATCAAGCGGAGACACATTTGGCCGAAGCCGAAGCAATAATCGCAACAATCGATGCGCCGGTCGAACGTGCACATGTCCTGCAGGAGCGCGGCCATCTGGCCTTCCGCATGGGGGATCAGGCCGCTGCCGCCGAGTGGGCGACGCTGGCACTGCAATCCCTGCAAACGCTGCCGATCGACGGGACGACCGAGGCCGGACGGGAGACGGCGCGAGCGATGGCGGAGGCGCTGAACACCAAGGGTGCGGCCTTTGCGCGGCTCGGACGTCGCCGCGAGGCCGTGCAGGAAGTGGAGCGCAGCCTCTCGGTCGCCGAAAAGGCCGATCTGCAAAGTGCTGCCTGTCGTGCCTATTCCAATCTCGGCGTTCTCTACACGATTGTTGATCCGGCCAACGCCATCAAGATCTGCCGGCGCGGACTGGAGCTTGCGACCCGTATCGGCGATCTCGGCTTCCAGGCGCGGCTTCTCGCCAACCTCGCAGTTGCCTGCTGCACCTTCACCGATCGCTGCGCTGCCGAGGGTGTACCGGCTGCGGAAAAGGCCGTCGAAATCGACCGGGCACTCGATCAGCGCGACCATCTCTCCGTGCCGCTGATCGTGCTGGGCCAAATTCATCAATGCCACGGGCAACCGAAGCTAGCTCGTAAGTATTACGAGGAAGCCCTTGAGGTTGCGAAGGAAATTGATGAACCGCAACTGCTCTTTCCGTGCTATGATGGCTTGGCGACACTCAGCCTTGAGCATGACGACATGGACGAGGCGGAACGGTATTTCACCCTGGCACAGGATGTGTGCATCCGCCACAACCTCGATCCTGGCACGCTCGTCGTCCTGCCGTTTCTCGACTGACTTGCCCTCGTTTCAGTGATCGCCGGAGATCGATTAGGCAAATCGATTCAACAATATAAAGGGAGGAACGAAACATGCATGAGAACCACGCCGGAAGACCGCTAAAGCCGGGAGATCGCGCGCCGAACGTGGTGCTGGACGCAATCACCCGCCAGGGCAAGGTCGCCATCGACGATTTTCGCGGCCAGAAACCGGTGCTCGTCGGCTTGTTCCGCGGACTGCATTGCCCGTTCTGTCGCCGGCAGATTGCCGCCATGGCCGAACTCACCGATGCCTTGCAGGAGAAAGGCATCGACAGCCTGACCGTTGTCAACACGCCGATCGACCGCGCTCGCCTCTATTTCCGCTACCATCCGCTTCCCAATCTGCTGGCGGCCTCGGATCCGGAACGGGTATCGCACAAGGCCTTCGGCCTGCCGAACCTTGAGTTTACCGAAGACGAGAATGACTGGCCGCACAAAATCAGCATGAGTGCGGTGACGTCGATGCGCATCGACATGCCGGACGAGCTTCCAGCGCCCATGGACCTGATGGCGGCGGTGGACTACCTCGACAAGGCGGACGGCTATGAATTCACCGAGGACGACAAGCAGATGATCGCCACCGGCCACGGCCAACTTGTCGGCGAATTCCTGCTCGATCGGGATGGAATCGTGCGCTGGTGTTTCACGGAAGTGGAGGAGGATGGTCGCCATATGTTCGGCGGTCCCGCCCCTCGGGAAGTGATGTCGGCAGCGTCGAATATGGCTGTTTGAAGCGAATGATCTGGGACGGCGCGGCGTGCCCGCGCCCATTCCACTTATCTTGAGGAACAAAACTCGCATGTCGATGTTGTCCTTGCGATGGCATGGCCATGGGAGGTACTCATGCGGAAATCACTTCAGTTCATACTCATCGGCTCGGCGGCCTTAACCGGGTTGACGATCTCGCCGACGATCGCGGCGGCGCAAGATTTGGAGTTGCGTGTCGGCCCCGGTGGCCTCGGCGTTTACGAACGTGATCGCGACCCTGATCGATATGACCGATATGACCGGCGCGGACCACGGGGCTGCGATCCTGACGACGCTCTCGACATCGCACGCAGCGAAGGGTTTCGCAGGGCACAGATCGTACGCATGTCTTCCCGCACTATCGTTGTGCAAGGGATGACGCGCCGTGGACCGGAACGAATGACCTTTGCAAACAGGCGAGGTTGCCCGGAAATCTGACCGCTGCGTGAGCAACGAGGTGGACGGCCGGGCCTTCGAGGCCGCAAACGAATGCGGACGGCGCGGCCTTGTTTCCAAACCGGCGCGGAACCTTTGAGCACTCAGGACATTGCGTCCTTGCGGCGCGCCGCGCTGCAGGAGCACCATAGGAGGATTCATCATGATGAGCGGTCAATTGAAGGCGCTTCTCGCCGTCCTTGCCGTTGCCGGCTACCAAAACAGAGACAAGATCGGGGAGCTCCTGCGGGGCATCCAGAACCCTCAGCAGGCGGGCGCAGGAAACCAGCAGCCCGGCGGGCTTGGGGGCCTTCTTGGCGGACTGGGCGGTTCGGGCGGTCTCGGCGGCCTTCTCGGTGGGCTGACATCAGGCGGTATCGTCAGCGGTGGTCTCGGCGACCTGCTGAAGACGTTTCAGCAGAATGGTCAGGGTGACAAGGTGGAGTCGTGGATACAGCCCGGTCCGAATGCCGACATCGATGACGGCCAGCTCGCGGAAGCACTAGGTCCGGACGTTCTCAACGAGATCGCTGCCAATACCGGGCTTTCGCATCAAGAGATTCTTGGGCGACTGAAGCGCGATCTTCCCAAGGCTGTCGACGACCTGACCCCAAACGGAAAACTGCCCACCGCCGAAGAGGACTTTTTGTCTTCCGCGAGCCAATCAACTGCGCGGCCCGGCACCGTCTAGATCGAGCCGTCTTCGAGGCGCGCCGGCGTCACTCCGGAAGCCCCGCCTTGCGGTAGCCGTCAACGAAATGCTCAAGCGTCCGGGCGTCGCGGAAGGGTTCCGTCGCTGCCCAGTGGCGGGTTGAAAAATGCGGGTTGGCGACGAGGAACAGTTCGGCCTCGGCGCGCGCCTCGTCGAGCCGGCCAAGTTGGGCAAGACTTGCCGCCAGGAAACGGCGTGAGCTTGTCCGATAGGTCTCGTCCCTGCGCAGCGTCTCGACGGCGGCTTCGTATTGGCCGGCGGCATATTGCGCCTGGCCGAGCGCCAGATAGTACCAGCTTGCCGGAAACGGGTTCAGCCGGAAGGCCTTGGCAATATGCTCAAGACCTTCCCCGACCCGCCCGGCCAAGACCGCAATGTCGGATAGTGCCGCAAAGGTGTCGGCCTCGTTCGGGTCGAGTTCGATCGCCTTGGCGAATTCCGCATCCGCCTCGGCAAAGCTGCGCTCATAGGCAAGCAGGTAAGCCAGGATCCAGCGGCAGCCGGCATCATTAGGATCGATCGCGACGGCCTTGCGCACCAGCTCCAAAGCTAGGCTACGGGTGGGTTGCGTTGGTCCGCCGGAATGCACCTCTCCCATCCAGTGGTTCATGGCAAGCCAGCGATAGGCCTCGGCATAGTTGGGATCGAGGGAAATCGCGCGCGTCAGCATCAGATGCGCTTCCCGCGCTGTCTGCGGCGTATCATCCATCAGCCTGCGCGCCCGCACGCAGAGATCGTAAGCCTCGAGATTATTGGGCCGATTGCGCGATGGCGGTGCCCGCAGCCGCCCGAGCAGCGCTTCGACGATCTTGCCAGTCACCTCGTCCTGAACGGCAAAGATATCTTCGAGGCTGCGATCGAAGCGTTCCGCCCACAGATGATCGCCACTTGCCGCATCGACCAGTTGAGCGTTGACGCGCACGTGCCCTGCTACGCGTCTTGCGCTTCCCTCCAGAAGGTAGCGCACGCCGAGCTCCTCGGCGATCTCGCCTACGTCCCTCGCCTTTCCCTTATAGGCGAGGGCCGAGTTGCGGGCGATGACGAACAGGCCCGGTATCCTGGACAGGTCGGTGATCAGGTCTTCGGTCAGCCCATCCGTGAATGATTCCTGTTCGGGATCGTTGCTGATATTCACGAAGGGCAGCACCGCGATCGATGGTTTGTCAGGCAGCGGCAAAGGTTTTCGCTGCACGCCGCCAAGTTGATTGATGGCGCCTATGAAGCGGTAGCCGACGCGCGGCACCGTGGAGATCCATTCGCCGCCGTCACCGGTCGGACCGAGCAGCTTGCGCAGTTGCGCGATCTGAACGGTGAGGTTGCCTTCCTCGACCGCCCTGCCCGGCCACGCCGCATCCATCAACTCAGCCTTGCCAAGGATTTCGCCGGGCCGCCCGACGAGTGCGGCAAGCAGCATTACCCCGCGGTGGCCAACGGCAACGGGATCATCGTTCCGAAGGAGCGTTCCCGCAGCCGGATCAAGCACGAACGGTCCAAAGGCAAAACGCGATCCCTGCATGAGGCGCATCTATAATCCGTTTGGACGTTTTTGAGAACTTTTTGGGAAAGCTTAAGTACGGCACTCCCGGCCTCCTGCAGAATTCATCCTCTTTGACGTTGAGGCTTTCTCGGCCCTTCAAACCATACGGTCTGACAAGGACATCTGCATGACTGCCGAAAGCATCACATCAGCGCGCACTGATCGGATCCCATGGGCCGCGATGGCGGGTATCATCGCGACCGTCACGGTATTCGCCGTGGCACAGGGGCTGACCTATCCGCTGCTCAGCTTCATCCTGGAGCGGCAGGGAACGACATCGGGCCTGATCGGCCTGTCGGCGGCGATGACGCCGTTGGGCTTTATCCTATCCGCGCCCTTCATTCCGGCGCTGTCGCAGTGCCTGGGCGGGGCGCGGCTGGCGATCCCTTGTTCGATCCTGGCTGCCCTCACCCTGATTACGATTGCCTGGATGCAGGACATCTGGGCCTGGATGCCTCTGCGCTTCCTGCTCGGCTTCTTCGCCAATCCGCTTTACGTGATCAGCGAAACCTGGTTGATTTCGATCACGCCGGCGCCGCGCCGGGGCCGGATCATGGGCCTCTATTCATCGATCGTTTCGGGTGGCTTCGCCATCGGACCACTGTCGCTCGGCCTCACCGGCACCGAGGGATGGCCGCCCTTCATGATCGGCATTACGGCCTTTGTTCTCTGCGGCCTGATCGTGCTTGCCGTCGCCGCTCGCCTGCCCGAGATGCCTAACGAAGGCGAGGCAACCTCGGTCGGAGGCTTCTTCGTACTGGCGCCGCTGCTGCTGTTTGCGGTTTTCACGGCCGCCGCCTTCGAGCAGATTCTGCTTTCCCTATTCGCGGTCTATGGCTCCGCACTCGGCAGCGCCGAGGGACGCATCGCGTCGCTCATCACCTGTTTCATCGCAGGCAATGCCGCGCTGCAGATTTTGCTCGGGCGGGTCGCCGAACGGTTTGGCTCGACGCGGATCATGTTATTCTGCGTCCTGGCTTGCCTGGCCGGCTGCCTGCTGCTGCCGTCGGTCTTCACCACGTGGCTTATCTGGCCGCTGGTGTTCGTCTGGGGCGGGGTCTCGTTCGGGATCTACACCCTGTCGCTGATTCAGCTCGGCGAGCGTTTCACCGGTCAGGCCCTGATCGCCGGTAACGCGGCCTTCGCCTTGGTATGGGGCATCGGCGGCATCGTCGGCTCGCCCGCGACAGGACTGGCGATGCAACTGATCGGACATCAGGGTCTGCCATTGTCCCTTGGGCTGCTCGGCTGCGTGCTGGCGGTGTTTCTGATGGCCAGGACATGGCGGGGCTGATTGAGGCTCTTGCTCGTGCCGCCCTGCCCTGGCCTCGTCTGCCGACCACATTCGAAGGAGAATTGCCACAATCTATAACACGTTATATAACATCCAATACAAATGAGGAGTTGGCATGGTCGAGGATGTAGTCCGGACGCTGGGGTTTCTCTGCATGGGCAGCCGGCTGCGGCGCATCGGAGAAAGGCTGCAGGCCGATACGCAGCAGGTCATCGACGAGGCCGGTCTCAGCATCCAGGCGGGCCAGTATCCATTCCTTGCAGCGATCGACCGGGCCGGGCCGCTGACGATCGGAGAGCTTGCGCAGGCGGTGGGCATCACCCAGCCCGGCGCAACGCGAACCACCGGCCAGCTTCTCGAACTCGGTTACGTCGACATGCAGCCGGCGCCGGACGATCAGCGTCGCAGGCTGGTCTCGCTGACCGACAAGGGACAGGAGCTCGTCGATCATTCAAAGAAGGTGATCTGGCCGCGCATCGCAGCCGCCGTTGCCGATCTCTGCGGCGATCTCGACGGACCGATCCTCGAACAGCTGGCGGCCATCGAGGATGGGCTTGCGGTGGCGCCGCTTGCACGCCGCAGCCCTGTCAAGGAGGAAGGATGATGAAACATATTCTCGACCGGCCGATCTGGAGCGCACTGGAAACCGCACATGCAGATCTCGCAGAAGGCAATGAGAAGGCACGGCGATACCCGCCGTCAATCGTCCCCTTCGCGGCGTCCGCCGACGATGCGCCGGAAAGCCTCGACGCCCTGGAGGAACTGCCGGCGCCGGAGGAGAGCATGATCCTCGTCGAAGCCGGGCCGATCGCCATTCCACCGAGCCTGGCTATCGTCACAGAGGCATCGGTGGTCCAGATGGTGGCCGAGCGGCCCCACGCGCGGATTTCCGATCCCCGCATCGAGCCCCTGACGGAGACCGATGCCGCCGACATGCTGGCGCTGGCGACACTGACCAAACCCGGGCCGTTCACCCTGCGAGCCCAGAGCCTCGGCAGCTTCTGGGGGATCAGAAGCGAGGGCCGCCTGGTGGCGATGGCCGGGCAGCGGATGCGGCAGACTGGCTTTACCGAGCTTAGCGGACTTTGCACCCATCCCGATTTCCAGGGGCGCGGCCTCGGCACCCTGCTCTTCCGTTTCGTCGCCGGCGAAATCGCGTCCACCGGCGACACGGCCTATCTACATGCCTATGCGGCGAATACCTCGGCCATTTCCCTCTACGAAACCCAGGGCTTCGCTCTTCGCTCGGAAATGAACATGCGCGTGGTCAAACGCCGTTCGTGAGCGGAGCTCACGACCTATCGTACCGCCGCCGGCAGCACCTCGAATTTCCAGAATTTTTCAGGGCTGAAATAGGCCGTGGCAAACGCGCGGATATCCCCGGCAGTGACCTTGCCGTAGCCGCTGAGACTATCGCGTATCCGGTCTAAACGACGCGAATCCTCTTGGGCGTGGTGCAGGTATGCGATCCAATATTCGTTGCTCTGCTGCTGATGCTTCAATGTCTCGATGATGGGTTCCCGGGCGCGCGCAAGCTCGTCTTCGGAGACGTCATGCGACCGCAGATCATTGGCGGTCTCGTCGACAAGTGCATAGAAGCGCGCAACCTTTGCCGGGTCGGTCTCGACGTAGAAATATGCGTAGCCGTAGCCCGGGATTTCCCTTGACAGGTCAACGTCGCCCTGCACGGCATAGCTTGAGCCTTCTGCAATGCGAAACTGGTCGATCAGCCTGTTTTGGATAATCTGGGTGGCAATATTGGCGGTTAAGGACCGGGGCAGATCGGAGAGCAAATCGCCGATGGAAGCTCCTACCGCGGCGGCGGCGTTATCCGCCCTGCCGTTATGGGTCTGCAAGACGGGCTTCTCGGTCGTCGCCGGAAAGCGCACTTCGTCCCGATCGTTGCTCAAGGCCGTCTCCGGGCGCGGCGGCAAAGCGCCAAAGGTTTCAGCCGTCAGCCGGATTGCGTCGTCCACGGTTACGTCGCCGACGATGGTGATGTCGATCGGGCCATTGGAAACCATAGGCCGGAACAGTGTCTCGAATTCGTCTGGCTTGGCGGCGGACAACTGCGCGCGGTCGGGGAAGGTCCAGCGCGGGTCGCCGGAATGCACGAGACCTGCGAAATCGCGGCTGAAAACGCCGCCGGGCGACGCGTCATACTGATCGAGGCCGCTCAAATAGGCCTGCTGCACACGCTTGAACGCCTCGGGGCGATAGGCGGGATCGGAGGTGTATGCGCTCATCAGCTGCAACTGCGTCGCAAGATCTTCAGTCCGTGTACGACCGTCGAACCTGAAGGAACTGTCGCCGACCGAGAAGTCGACGCCGACAATGTTGGCCGTCAGCGCTTTCTGCATATCCTGGTAATCCATGGCCTTTACGCCGGACAGCACGACGGCCGGAGATGCCCAGATCGCGGCGGAACGGTCGTGCGGCAGGTCCAACCGACCGCGGCCGATATCTTCGCGCACTAGCACTTCGTTGGCACGCAGCTTGGTTGGCTTGACGGTAAGCCGTACGCCGTTGGAAAAGCGCACCATGGTCAAGCCGAGATCTTCAACCGCACGACGTTCGACCACAGCGCCCGGTTCGCCGAAATGGGTGTAGGGCCAGGCAACGTCAGTTGCACCGGATGGTGCCGAGACGGCAATGGCCTTTGAAGCGTCATAGACCCGCCGAACCGTGTCGGCTCCGCCCTCAGGTGATTGGTCCGCCTGCAGCACGACCTGCGGACCGTTGCCGGAGAAAGCACGCTGCAGGGCCCGATTGACCTCGTCCGCTGTGACGCCGTTCGTCATCGTCTCGAACATCGAGAGGTCTTCGGCGGGTGAGGTGAAGACTTGATCGTCATCGACGCTGCGAGCCAGCATGGAAGCAATGTCGGTGGTCATCCGCGTCGCGGCTCCGGCCGCAGCAGCCTGCAGGGCCGAGCGATATTCGCGGATTTCGCGATCGATCTCCGCCTGCGCAACGCCGAACTCCTGGATCCGGCGCTGTTCCTGGTCAATGGCCGCGAGCGCCGCCTGCCATTTGTCCGGCTCCGAATTCGCCGCGATCAGGACGACATGGGCGGAATCGAGGAGATCCTGGGAGCCGACGTCCGCACTGATGAAAGGGGCATCCGCCTTGCTGGCGATGGCGCTCACCCGACGTTTGAGCACCAGGAAACCGAGATCCTCAATAAGCCCAGCGCGGCGCTTGGCGAAGGTGTCAGGCGCGGCGTCATAGGGACGCGTCCAGGCGATCTGTATGCTGGTCATGCCGCCGGGAACGACGATGACCTCGGCGCTTTCGCTTTTCGTCACAAGCGTGCCAAGATCCGGTTTTGTCGGCGCCGGACCCACGGCCTCCCAGTCGCCGAAGCGCTGCCGGATTTCGACTTCCATGGCGGCGGGGTCGATATCGCCCACCACTATCAGGGTTGCCCGATCGGGTCGGTAATTGGCCCGGTAATAATCACGGACGAGGTCTACGGGCGCATTGCTGATGATGTCGGCTTTGCCGATCGGTGCGCGCATGGTCGCGCGCTGGCCGGCGAGCAGCGAATTCATGATTCCGAGTGACGCGCGATACTGCGGCGTGTCGCGCAACCGCTCCTCCGACAGGATGACGCCGCGTTCGCGATCAAAGGCGCTGGCATCGAGGGTCAGCTCGCTCGCCGTGTCGCGCATCAGCATCAGGCCCGTCGAAATTGTGTCTGCATCGACCTCGGGCAGATCGAGCGCATAGACGGTCTCGTCATACGAGGTATGGGCGTTGGTGTCCGGTCCAAAGGCCAAGCCCTTGCGCTGCAAGATACGGATCATCTCCCCTTCGGCGACATGTGTCGAACCCTTGAAGGCCATGTGCTCGAGAACATGCGCCAGGCCCTGTTGGTCGTCGTTTTCGTCGAGCGAACCGGAGCCAATACGAAAGCGGATAGCTGCCTGTCCGGGCGGCGTGACATTGCGCATGATCGCAAACCGCATACCGTTGGCGAGCGTGCCAAAATGCACATCGGACTCGGCTTGGATGTCGCTTTGCGTTTGTGGCCAGGACACGGACGTGGTGTCCGCATGGGCTGGCAACGCGAAGTTTGCGACAAGGGAGACCGTCGCAAAAAACCACCACGCCGTGGAGCATTCCATTTTTTTGTGAGACATTCTTGTCCAGGTGATGAGAATGAAGTGGGTAGATGGCGTAAACTTGACTATTCCACAGGTTGCATTCCCCAGCAACTTCCTTGTGTGTGAATAAATAAGAAGCAGATAATTCTGCCTAGAACAGGATGATTTTAGGCCCGGTCGGCCTAAATCTGAATCCTGTTCTCAATTAAAGAGTTAAGCATGATGTCGTCCGAAAACCGCTCACACTTTTCGGCATCATGCTCTGGGTGTCAGATCATTGTCATCGAACCCGCCTAAAGGATTGCGCCTCGATGCTGTCACCAGGAGGCGCTTTCGATGGCGACATTGGAGCAGGTCGCATTCCGGGCAGGCTGCTCGCTGGCGACCGCAAGCCGTGTCCTCAACCGCAACGGACCCGCCAGCGATTTGATGGTGCGCAAGGTGCGCCGCGCGGCCGCAGAACTCGGTTATCACTCCGCCGGCCGGCTCGGGCGCAGGCCGGTGGTCGGCGTGCTGATCCCGAGCATCACCAATCCGGTCTTTGCCTCGTCGCTGTCAAGCATCCAGAATCGCATGCTGGTGGCCGGCCACGGCGTATTGATCGCCCAGTCGAATTACGATCCGGCGCGCGAGGCCGATGCCGTCGCCGCACTCTTGAACGACCGGCCGACCGGGCTGATCCTCACTGTCTGCGATCCATCGACCAGCAAGGCGCTGCTTGCGAAGCTCCCGCCGACCGTGCTGCTCAACAACCTGCCGACGGCGCAGTTTCCGGCGGCTGTTACCGCCGACAACCGCGGCGCGGGCCGCGAGATCGCAAGCTTCCTGATCGGCATGGGCCATCGCCGCATTCTCTTTCTCTCCGGCAATTTCGCCACCTCCGACCGCGCCCATCTTCGCTACCGTGGTTATCTCGACGCCATGGCCGAGAACGGGCTGACACCCCTCGATGCGGTGCAGATCCCCTTTGTCAGCGGCTATGACCAGCTCGATCTTGGCGTCACAATGAGCTTACTTGCGCCGACGGCGATCATCGCCTCCAATGATCTGCTGGCGCTCGGCGTCATCGGTGCGCTGAAGCGCGAGGGGCTGTCGGTGCCCGGAGATGTTTCAGTCGCCGGCTTCGACGGCATCGCCATCGGCCGGCTGATCGACCCGCCGCTGACGACCATCGAAATGCCGGATGCCAGCATGGGCGCGACGGCCGCCTCGCTGCTTCTCGACATGGCGGAGAATGCCGCGCCCGCCCGCCATCTCGACGTCGCCTATACGCTGCGCCGCGGCGGCACGGTGCGCGCCATCTGAAGCTTCGGAAACGGGAAGGCCGCCACACGCGCGGCGTGGCGGCCCTGCCCTATTCCCAGTAAGGAAGGCGATCAGCTGCGCGGCAGCATGTCCTCGACGTCAGCAGCTGCGTCGTCGAGTGCTTCCTTCGGTTCGGCCGACTGGTCGACGATGCGCGAGAGGTTGTCGACGATTGTCTGCGTGACCTTGACGCCGTTCGAGCCGGGGAAGGCATACCACGGGATCATCACCGGCATCTGGCTGAGGCCTGCCTGGAACAGCGGGTTTTGCTTGTAGAAGTCGCCGAGATAATCGGCCGATTTCGCGGCGAGCTCGTTGTTCGGGACATAGCCGGTGCCGGGGACGACGACGGAGGCGCCGTAAGGACCGGCAGCGAATTTGGCAAACTTCCAGGCAGCATCCTGCTTGGCGGCGTCATGCGTCAGGATGACGACGGCGTTGCCGCCGGTCGGCAGATGTCCGTTCACCGGATCGATCAAAGGGATCTTTGCCGTGCGCAGATCGAACTTGTTGCCGACATTCTTGATCGTGTTGCGCAGCGCGCCGGTTGTCTGGAACTCGAAACCGACCTTGCCGGCTGCAAAAGCCTGTTCGCCGGCGGCCTTGGTGAACACAGGCATGCCGCCTTCGGTAACCAGGCGATGCAGGACCTCGACGGCCTTCTGGCCTTCCGGACCGTTGAAGGCGACCTTGCTTTCGTCCTCGCTCAGCATCTTGCCGCCGGCGCCGAAGAGCAGTGCCGAAAACATCCAGTCATCGCCCTGCCAGCGGAAATCGATGCCATCGACACCATTGCCGAGCGCCTTGATCTTGCCGCCGAGCGCGATGACCTCATCCCAGGTTTTCGGCGGGTTTTCAGGGTCGCCACCGGCCGCCTTCACGAGATCGGCGTTGTAATACATGATCGGGTTGGAGGTCGCGAAAGCCAGGCCCACCTGCTTGCCCTTGACCTGGGCGAGCTTGAGGATCGTGTCGGAGAAGCCCTGTTCGGCCATGTTGCCGTCCTTCTGGACGAGCGGGCCGAGGTCGACGGCGACGTCGCGTTCGTCGAGCATGCGCAGGCGGTTGAGTCCGATGAAGGTGATATCGGGCATTTCGCTGGTGCCGACCTGGCGAAGGATCGTCTGGATGCCTTCTTCATAGGTGGCCGACGGGCTGGCGAACTGGATCTTGATATCGGGATTTTCTTCCATGAATTTCTTCGAGATCGTGTCCATCACGTCCTTGAAGAAGCCCGGCATCGGGTAATGAACCGTCAGCGTCGTCTCGGCATGCGCGGGAAGCGCGATAGCCATCGAGACGGCCGCTGCGGCGAGAAGCTGGGTGATATGTTTCATCGCTCGTTCTCCTGGGTTGAAACCGGTCAGCCTTTGAGACCGGTCATGGTGATGCCCTCGACGAAGCGCTTCTGCGCAAGCAGGAAGGCGATGACGAGGGGAAGGGTAATGATGAGGGTCGCCGCCATCAGCGCGCCGTAGTCGTCGCCGGCCTCGGCGGCGCGGAAATACATCAGGCCCAGCGGCGGGGTGGCGTAGTCCTGCTTGCTGATGACGATCAGCGGCCAGTAGAGATCGTTCCAATGGGCGACGACCGAAAAGATGGCGAAGGCGGTGACCGCCGGCCAGGCATTCGGCACGATGACGCGGGCGACAATGCCGAGTTCCGACATGCCATCGAGACGCGCGGCATGGATGAGGTCATCAGGCATGGCGCGGAAGAACTGCAGGAACATGAAGATCGCGAAGACCGAAATGGTGAAGGGCGCGACAAGGGCGGCATAGCTGTTGAGCAGCGCGGCGCGGTCGAAGGCGACATAAAGTGGCAGCGCGGTCGCATGAATCGGCACCAGCAGACCGAGCATGACAAGCACCATCATGGCGCGGGCAGCGCCGAAGCGCAGCTTCGCCATGGCGTAGGCGCAAGGGATCGCCACCAGCACCTGGAAGAAGAAGATCAGCCCGCAGACGACGACACCGTTCCACAAGAGCTGCGCCATCGGCACCCGGCTCAAGGCCTTGGTGAAATTCTCGACATAGGTCAGGTGCGCCGGGATCAGCGACAGCGACGAGGTGAAGATGTCGCTTTGGGCCTTGCCTGCCGTCGAGATCATGAAGACGTAGGGCGACAGGAAGATCATTGCGCCGAGGGAAAGCAGTGTCAGCCGGATGATTCTGCCGAGGGAAAGAGCGCTCGTTATCATGTGTAATGCACCCGGCGATCGAGAACGCGGTACTGCAGGAACATCAGCACCACCAGGATCAACAGAAACACCACCGTCATCGCCGAGGCATAACCGACGCGCAGATAGACGAAGCCTTCCTGGTAGATCGTGAAGAGCAGCACTTCCGACGCCTTGTTCGGGCCGCCGTCGGTCAGCGTCTTCACCGTTTCGAAGACCTTGACTGAATTGGTGATACTGATGGTGATGACGAAAAGCGTCGTCGGCCCGAGCATCGGCCAGGTCACCAGCAAGAAGCGGTCGAGGGAGGATCTGGCCCCATCCACTTCGGCGGCCGCGTAAAGCTCACGCGGGATCGCCGTCAGTCCGGCAAGGAACAGCACCATGTTGAAGCCGGCCGATTGCCAGACGCCGATGATCGAGAGGCTGTAAAGCACCGTGCCGGAACTGCCCAGCCAGTTCGGGCCGGGAAGCCCGACAAGGGCCAGCAGTGCGTTGACCGGGCCGATTGTGGGGTGGAACATATATTGCCAGACGGTCGCCATGGCGACGATCAAGGAGGCGACCGGCAGGAAATAAGCGGTGCGGAAGAAGCTGCGCGCCTTGGTCTCGCTCTCGATCAGCATGGCAATGCCGAGACCGAGAAGGATCGAGATAGGTGCGACGATCGCGGTATAGACCGTCGTATTCCAGAGCGACTTGCGAAACGTCCGGTCAGTGATCAGGTGTGCGTAATTCTCGAAGCCGACGAAACGGAACTTGCCGTAGCCGAGTTCGAAATCAGTGAAGCCGAGCACGACGACGGCTGCGACCGGCAAAAGCACGAAGAGGAACAGCAGGGCCATCGCCGGCAGCACCAGCATCCAGGCGATGCGGGCCTCACTGCGCCGATGCGCAACGGCCGCATCGTGTGGCACGGCCATGGAGACGATGCTAGCCATGCGCCCTCTCCCGTGGGGCATCTCTTGAAGCAAGCCCGGCATCTCTTGCAGCGAGCCCGGCATCGCTTTTGGCGTGCCCGGAATGGGCGGCGCCGAGCCAGGCATCTGCAGCAGCAAC
>NZ_JALBGX010000370.1:0-285 GCF_023006465.1 Rhizobium sp. PRIMUS64
TCGCAGATCCGTGGGCGGTTCGATGCGAGTGACGCCGCAGTCGCTGGCGCCGGAGAGGGGTTCGGGGCAGCAAGACGTCGATGCCGCAACGGAGACTCACGTGGTCTCAACCAAGGTTCGCGTCGGCGCCAAGCGTGGTCGCGCCGCCGACTGGGACATGCATCCCGATGACGCGTCCCGCATCAACCAGTTCGCGGAAGCAGTCCGAAACTACGAAATTCTACCCGACGGTAGCATCGGCCGAGGGGACGGAAGGGTTCCCGAGCGTACCATCGAGAACAATTT
>NZ_JALBGX010000371.1:0-274 GCF_023006465.1 Rhizobium sp. PRIMUS64
GGACGTCAAGCGTCTGAACGAGGCGCTGCGATCGGTGATGGTGGGAGAGGGCGCACTTGGTGAGAACCGCGCTTTCCGGACCGAGCGCGGCGCGCGGGAATTTGCTGCCGGCGACCGCATCATCTTCCTGGAGAATGCCCGCTTCGTTGAACCGCGCGCAACTCGTCTCGGCCCGCAACATGTGAAGAACGGCATGCTCGGCACGGTCGTTTCCACCGGCGACAAACGTGGCGACGCAGTGCTTTCGGTCCGTCTCGACAGTGGCCGTGATGTC
>NZ_JALBGX010000372.1:0-272 GCF_023006465.1 Rhizobium sp. PRIMUS64
TCGGTGGTCTTTCCGTCAGGTTGGTCTTGAACAACCCGACCCTAGCGGAAAACACTGATGGCCGCCCGCAAAGCCGATCACCCGCTACAGCGCAACGAGAAGCGCGCGGGCACTCGGCTTTACTCCCTACCGTCACCTACGCCACGTACTGGGACACGATCTGGTCGAGTGCAGACGATTGTCGGCAAGCCGTCGCATATAGCGTTCGGCCATGCCTTGAGGGCATGATTGGATCTGGCTTTAGCATGCTGGGCGGCGGCCGGCAGGCATTA
>NZ_JALBGX010000373.1:0-265 GCF_023006465.1 Rhizobium sp. PRIMUS64
GTCGCCACCGATATTGTAGTCGCCGACGACGTTGACATCGTAAGGGCCGGTCTCAAACTCGACTTCGTTCTTGTCGAAAACCCAGTCACGGATGGCGTCGTTGGCGATGTGGTGGCCGAGCGATTGCGAGACGCCGCGGAAGCCCTCGCAGCGTACCGGCACGATCGTCTTTTCGTGCTCCTTGGCCTTCTTGCGCGACACCGCCTCAATGTCGTCGCCAATCAGCCCGATCGGGCATTCCGACTGCACGCTGATGCCGTTGTTG
>NZ_JALBGX010000374.1:0-261 GCF_023006465.1 Rhizobium sp. PRIMUS64
CCGCAGCAGATCGATGCCGAAACGGGAAAGGCGAGCGAACCTGCCGTCTTCACCACGCGGGAGATGCTGCGCATCGAATATGACATGGGGCGGTCGGCGCGGGTTTTGGCGGAGCGCCGCGGCTTTGCCGTTTCCGATCGGGTGGTTGCCGCGGCGATCAGGCAGGTCGAAACGCAGGATCCGGAAAACTCCTTCCGGCTCGATCCGGAACAGGTGGACGCCATCCATCATATCACCCGGGACAATGCTATCGCCGCCGTG
>NZ_JALBGX010000375.1:0-261 GCF_023006465.1 Rhizobium sp. PRIMUS64
CCGCAGCAGATCGATGCCGAAACGGGAAAGGCGAGCGAACCTGCCGTCTTCACCACGCGGGAGATGCTGCGCATCGAATATGACATGGGGCGGTCGGCGCGGGTTTTGGCGAAGCGCCGCGGCTTTGCCGTTTCCGATCGGGTGGTTGCGGCGGCGATCAGGCAGGTCGAAACGCAGGATCCGGAAAACTCCTTCCGGCTCGATCCGGAACAGGTGGACGCCATCCATCATATCACCCGGGACAATGCTATCGCCGCCGTG
>NZ_JALBGX010000376.1:0-256 GCF_023006465.1 Rhizobium sp. PRIMUS64
GCCGCCCTGCGGCGGCACCCAGTTGATGTTCTGGTTGGGGTCCTTGATGTCGCAGGTCTTGCAGTGCACGCAGTTCTGGGCGTTGATGACGAAGACGTCCTTGCCATCCTTTTCCACCCATTCATAAACGCCGGCCGGACAGTAACGCGTCGACGGGCCGGCATAGATGTCGTGTTCCGAACTCTTCTGCAGCGCCATGTCCTTGACCTGCAGATGCACCGGCTGGTCTTCCTCGTGATTGGTGTTCGACAGGAAC
>NZ_JALBGX010000377.1:0-256 GCF_023006465.1 Rhizobium sp. PRIMUS64
CGCCAAAACCCGCGCCGACCGCCCCATGTCATATTCGATGCGCAGCATCTCCCGCGTGGTGAAGACGGCAGGTTCGCTCGCCTTTCCCGTTTCGGCATCGATCTGCTGCGGTTTCAGCATGATGAGATCGTCCGACGCCATCAGTCGCGCGCGGATATTGGCGAAGTCCGCGGGATCGTCGACAGTGCGATGCAGCGCCTTGGCGATATCGCGCTCATCGAAGGTGGAGCGTTCATTGCTCAACTGCTTCAGCAGA
>NZ_JALBGX010000378.1:0-248 GCF_023006465.1 Rhizobium sp. PRIMUS64
GATCTTCAGCCGTTCCAAACTCGCGACCCCGCAAGCACGTCAGATTCTCGATCGTGTACGGAAGAACCCTCGCCACCCCGCGGGATCGCCTCCAGATCAGGAAAATCTATTCCTTTCGATGACATAGGAAGATGGGAGTTATGAAACAGGATTGTAGTATCTACGCCAATCCTCCATCTTTTCGCGGGCATCCGCAAGGGTCAGGAACCAATGCTGGTTCAGGCATTCTGCACGGAAGCGGCCATTGA
>NZ_JALBGX010000379.1:0-245 GCF_023006465.1 Rhizobium sp. PRIMUS64
TCTAGTTCCAGAGCTAGGCGCAGACATAGAAGCTCACAGCAGTTCATCGTGTCCGCTACCGATAGCCGACCGCTAAGCTGCTTCGCCAGATGGGGTCTGCTTGTCGCTTACCGAAGGTCTCAAGGCCGCCGTCACCAAGGTTCTCAATGCCACTTGGCAAAGGTGCCGGGTTCACTTCATGAGGAACGTGCTCGCGCATGCTGGAAAGAGCGGCAGGCGGGTCGTATCCGCCTTCATCGCGACGG
>NZ_JALBGX010000037.1:0-58507 GCF_023006465.1 Rhizobium sp. PRIMUS64
TTCCTCGCAGCCCTCGAATCTGCCGGTCGCAACCGAGGCCGCACAGCAGGTGCTCTGCCTTCCCATCTATCCGGACATGGAGATGGAGATCGTCGACAAGGTCTGCGCGCTCATTGCTTCATTGAGCACAGGTGCTTTCACCGCAAGTAGGGATATATGAGATGAAACTGGCTATCATGCAGCCATATTTCTTCCCCTATATTGGTTACTTTCAGCTGATCCACGCGGTCGATAAATTTGTTGTCTACGACAACATAAAATATACAAAAAAGGGTTGGATTAATCGAAACCGCATACTGCGGAATGGTGAAGATTATACATTTTCTCTGCCGATTAAGGCCGCGTCGGACAGCCTAGATATATGCGACCGCACACTGTCGACAGAGTTCGACCGCAATAAGCTAGTTAATCAAATTCAAGGCGCCTATCGACGTGCACCATTTTTTTCAAATGCTTTTCCAGTGATAGAACAGGCAATCCGCTTCCAAGACAGCAACCTCTATTCCTATATATTCAATTCAATCACGAAAATTTGCGATTATCTCGGCATCAAGACAGAATTCATCGTCTCGTCCAAAATGAAAATAGATCACGGTCTTAAGGCAGAGACAAAGGTTTTGGCTCTTTGTGAAGAGGCCGGTGCAAGCGTATATATAAACGCAATCGGGGGAGTGGATCTCTATTCGCGCGAAACGTTCAATGCGCGTGACATCGACCTGAAATTCATCAAATCGAAGCCTTTAGAATATCCCCAGTTTGGAGCGGAATTCCTGCCTTGGTTATCGATCATCGACGTGATCATGTTCAACTCCGCCGAGAGCATCCAGGCGAAGATACTCAACGAATATGAGCTTATTTAACCGTAGTCGCTGCCGCACTCGGCAGTCCGGACTCCATCAAGAAATCCAGTCGGTGACGTAGATGTTTAAATGGCAAAAGCTGGGCAAGGTGTTCACGCCGCAAGATGTGACGAATCGCCCGTGGCTCAAGGAGTTTGCTCAGGCGCCAGCAACCCTGATTTTCGATGATTTTGTGCGCGTATATTTTTCCTGCCGACCACCGGCAGACGAATCCGGGCAATATGTGTCGCATTCCGCTTATATCGACGTGGACAGAGCTGATTTGTTCAAAGTCAGGCACATCAGCGAACGTCCCGTTCTGGAATTGGGTAGCCTTGGTGAATTTGACCAATTTGGTACCTATCCGATTTCCGTAGCAAGAGATGGCGATATCGTTCGGGCTTACTATGCCGGCTGGACTCGTTGCGAGTCCGTGCCTTTCAACGTCGGTATCGGCTTGGCACTAAGTACCGATGAAGGTCGAACGTTCGTGAAGGCAGGTCGTGGACCGGTGCTACCATATTCGCCCGATGAGCCGTTTGTTTTGAGCGGTCCCAAAATCCGGCGCTTTAACAATGCCTGGTACCTCTTTTACATCGCTGGCTCCAAGTGGAAGATGGCCGACGGGCGCGCTGAGCCTGTCTACAAAATAAGGCTCGCTACCTCGGAAGACGGCATCCGTTGGACAAAGCTAAATAGAAACCTGATCAACAGCATTGTCGAAGATGACGAAGCACAGGCCAGCCCCGATGTGATTTTTGCCGGGGGGAAATACCACATGTTCTTCTGTTACCGGTATAGCACGAATTATAGAGGTAAAGAAAAAGGCTATCGAATCGGCTATGCATCGAGCGTTGATCTGATCAACTGGCATCGCGACGATTCCAAGGCTGGCCTAACTGTATCGGATACGGGATGGGACGACGAGATGGTCAGCTATCCGCACGTCTTTGAGATCGATGGCAAGACCTACATGGCTTATCTCGGCAATCAGGTCGGTCGCAATGGCTTCGGTCTTGCTATCCTCGACGGAAAGTTGGGTGATGTATGACGAAGATGCGCTGGAAGAAGTTAGGTAAGATCTTCGATCCCACTCGCCATCAGCTGCCGGCAGGATGTGTCGAATACGCGCAGTCACCTCAAGCACTCGTTTTCGACGACTTTATCCGAATATACTTCTCAACTCGCGCCGTTGACACGAATGGCAAGTATCTCAGCCATATCGCTTTCGTTGATATGGATAAGACAATGGATCGGATTGTTCGAGTTTCCGACCGGCCCGTTATAGAGCTTGGGAAACTAGGCTGTTTCGACGAGCACGGTATCTTCCCGATGAACGTGATACGACATGAAGGAAAGATCTACGGCTACTCATGCGGTTGGAATCGAAGGGTTGCGGTATCGGTTGATACTGCAATCGGCCTCACCGTCAGTGACGACGACGGGTTGTCGTTCAAGAGGATCGGCGATGGGCCAGTTTTGTCTGCGTCGCTCGGCGAGCCTTGCTTGGTCGGCGATGGCTTCGTACGGTTCATCAACGGCACCTTCCACATGTGGTACATTTTCGGAACTGGATGGAAAGTATATTCCTCCGAAACCGCGCCAGACCGCACCTATAAAATCGGTCACGCAACATCCCGGGATGGCATCAATTGGCAGAAGGAAGAAGCCCGACAGATTATCGCTGATCGGCTTGGTCCAGATGAAAGCCAGGCTTTACCTACGGTCATCGAGATCGAGGGGCGTCATCATATGTTCTTTTGCTACCGGCAATCGTCAGATTTTCGCACGAATAAAAGCCGTGGCTATCAAATCGGCCACGCCTGTTCGGACGACCTGATTAACTGGTCGCGCGATGACGTCGAACTAGCAATCGAAGGAACAAGTGGCGAGTGGGATTCTGACATGCTTTGCTATCCGCATGTATTTGAGTCAGACGGTGCTATTTACCTTTTGTACAACGGAAACCACTTCGGCCGGTATGGATTCGGCGCTGCGATATTGGAGCGGACCGCTTGACCCCAAATTGGAGCCGCAACTTCGCTTCGGTAGACGAAATAGCCCGACACTTAAACGAGTGTGGTGAGAGTTTTGCAACCGAGCTCAGTGCAAGAATCGACATTGGGATCTATGCGCAGAAAATTCTTCTAAATGCCGAGCGCTTCGAGGCATGGTCGAACGGCATGTTAGTCGGATTCTTGGCTATGTATTGCAACGACGACAAGCTGAAGTCGGCATTCATTACGAACGTGAGTGTGCTTGAGGATTGGCGAGGCCGTGGAATAGCGGGGACGTTGCTTGAGCAATGCATCACTCACGCAGACGAAAAAGGCTTCGGCACAATACAGCTTGAAGTAGAGGCTGGGAATATGGCGGCAGTCGCGGTCTACGGAAAATTTGGGTTTGTGCCGTTGGGTGGCGGGCAGTCAACGCTCATTATGAAGCTGGATTTGGGGGCCAAAAAGTGACCGACAAGCGTGATTATAACAATGAAATAAAAGACACCAGTGATCATCGTTATGCTTACAATTTCGATTTCGATGTCATGCATCATTATATGCTGAAGTCCTTTATTCCATTCTTTCGTCGGGGGAGTTTACTTGAGCTTGGAAGTTTTCGAGGCGATTTCACCAAACGAGTGATGCCGTATTTTGACGACATCACCTGCGTCGAAGCATCCGACGAGGCGATAGCCATAGCGAAGCGCGATCTAGGCGAAGGGCTGATATTTATCAACGACGTCTTCGAAGGCGTGACGTTGCCCAAGCGCTATGACAATATTCTGCTGACGCACGTTCTCGAGCATCTGGATGATCCTGTGGGAGTGCTTAGACGTGTCAACGAGGAATGGTTGTCGGAAGGCGGTAGGCTCTTCTTGGTTTGCCCAAATGCGAACGCTCCCTCACGTCAGATCGCGGTCAAAATGGGTTTGATACGTCACAATTCGGCAGTAACGCCGGCGGAGTTGGAACACGGTCATCGGATCACATACTCGTTGGACACCTTGGAGCGTGATGCTAAATTAGCGGGGCTAAATGTGGTGCATCGCTCAGGCATCTTCTTCAAAGCGTTGGCCAATTTTCAGTGGGATCGGCTGTTGGAGACCGATATTATCTCCAGCGAATATCTCGAGGGATGCTATCACCTGGGGCAAATCTATCCCGATCTTTGCGCCAGTATTTTCCTTATGTGCGAAGCTGGCGGGACGCGGTAATTGCGTCCAATTCCAATCTTTCTTAAGTCCGGAGGGTATCGATGCCGCGTGTATCGATCTGTATTCCTGCATATAATCCCGATTATTTCGAGCTGTGCCTTCGAAGTGCACTGGCCCAGAGCTTTGTCGATGCTGAAATTCTTGTGTCTGACGACTGTCCGACCGATGCAATCAAGGTAATATGTGATAAATATGTTCGGTTTGTTCAATATAGCCGTAATCCGAATCCCGGGCCCGAGAGCAACGTGCGTCGACTGGTTCAGATTGCGAACGGCGAATACATAAAATTCCTGTTCGATGATGACGTTCTTCATCCTTTTTGCGTACAATTCCTGTTGGAGGCACTCGATGCGACAAGGGATAGAAATACGCGCCTTGCGTTTTCTCCACGCCATCTGATCGATGACCGAAATCATACGACTGGTTTCATCAACCATTTCAACGCTTCCGGAGACGGCTTAAAAATGGTTTCCGGCCGTGATTTCCTAAGGTTGACGGCCCTCAATCATGTGAATCTTGTTGGGGAGTACACAACAGCCTTATTTCGCAAGGCGGACGCATTTGACGGCGATGGACAATTCCGGTTGTATCGCATGGAAGGTGATCTCTTCCGAGGCTTGATTGACCTGTCGGCGTGGGTTGAATTGGCTCAACTCGGCGATTTCGTTATACATCCCAAGCCGCTCTCGTACTTTAGGCGTCATGAGAACGCCACGTCGAACCCGCAGATCAACTGGAAGTTCATCTATGCGATCACCTATTATGAGGATGTGCTTAATTTTGCCTTTGAAAAAGGCTATTTGCCAGCAAGCGATTTACCTGCGTCATATCGCAACCTGGTGAATACCTACCGCTATTGGCAAAATTCATTCCCGCAGCTTAATGCAAGAATTGCACAGATCGAAGATGCATTGACATAGAGCTGGAATGACACGCCCTAGGGGAGTCGAACCCCTTTTCCCCATGGTGCCCTAATCGATAGACGACGGGCGCTTCCTATCTTCCCTCCATTTTTCGGGGTGACCGCTGCGAAGTCATCAGCCGTTGCCATAAACGCGACCTTCGTTCCGTCGACGAGGCGCGCTCCATGGCAGACCTGGTGATCGTCGCGCATCATTTCACCGTCTGGGCTGGTCCAGAGTCCTGTCGGGGACGGCAGCTCCCGAGAACCCTCTATCGACGAACCAGCCATTTCTTGGCAACACGGCAAGCCATCGTATAGGCGGGATCGAAGACGTTGCCGACATCGTAACGCACCACCTGACCGAGCAGATGGCTGGCCGCCGTCCTGTCCAGGTCATAATCTGATGCCAGCCAATTCAACATTTCGCTGGTCGCATGCTGGAGCGCCTGATCGAGGGGCCGGGCGTTGCCGATAGTGAAGATGTCTTCGGCGGTTTCCCCACGCGGCCAGACCAGTCCGGCCTTCTTTTCCACCGTCAGCCGCACCGTGACTTCGAACGTCGTCTCGACGCCGGTTCCGACGATCTCGCCATCCCCCTGCACGGCATGGCAGTCGCCGAGGAAGAACAGGGCGCCGGGAGCGGCTACCGGGAAGCGGACCGTGGTGCCGGGGCCGAACAGCCGATAATCCATATTGCCGCCATATTCGCCGCTGGTTGCGGTCGATATTGCCTGGCCGAGGCTGGGCGCCACGCCGAAACAGCCGATCATCGGGGTGAGAGGCAGAACGAGGTTTTCGAGGCCGGCGACCGGCTCGGAAAGCCGAACGGTCAATGCCTCGCGGTCGATGACCCAGATGGCCATATCGCGCGCCGGCAGGTCGCGAACCGTCTCGGGATCGACGACATTGGCGGCGACGACGCTGCGGGTAAACCCCGTGGCCCTGGTCGGGATCATGCTGATGATCTCGACCTTCAGCGCATCTCCGGGCACAGCACCTTCCACGAAGATCGGGCCGTTCATCGGATTGGGGCCGAATGTCTGCTTGACGCCGTCCTTGTCATACCCGACGGCGTCGAGCGTCTCAGTGACCACGGTGTCGCCGTCGGCGATACGCAGGGCCGGCGGAAGAGAGCCGATGACATTGTGAAAGATCGTCGGAATGAAGCGGTGAGTGGTCATGAGAATATGGCTCTCGCTCGTTTCAAATATCATGAGCCTGCGGCTGAACTGCCCGGCGGAGAGAGTTCGAGACTAGATCAGAGATTGCCTGCAATGCCAATATCCGCAGCATCGCCCGAAAATGCAGTTCGGCCGCAATGCCGGCGGCCGATAGCAGGTTGTCAAATCAGCCTATCTCCAAGCACCGGGCAGTATTCGCCGCGGATTTCTCATCCCAACAGGAGATCAGACATTCAGAATTTGAAGCTCGTGCCGACCGTCACCTTTTGCTGATTAACCTCGAAATCGCCGAGCGCCGAGCCGAAATCCTTGCGTCCGAAATCGTCATAGCGATATTCAGCGCGCATCATAATATTGTCGGTCAGGGCGCGTTCTACACCGCCACCGGCGGTCCAGCCAATCAGAATGTCGTCCTTCTTGCCAATTCCAGGCACGTCGACTTCTCCGCCCGCGGCCGCCAAACCCCCGGTTCCATAGATCAGCGTACGGTCCAAGGCATATCCCACACGTCCACGCGCCGAGCCATCCCATTTGAGGGAAACGTCGCTCCCATCCTTCCAGTTGTAGTTGAAGTCATTCTCGATACCGAAGACGAAAGGACCGTGCTGGAAATTATATCCGCCGTAGATACCCGTCGAACCTCCATCAAGATCCTGCTCGGAACCGTCGAGGTAGCTCGCATGTGTCGAGGTGTATCCGCCTTGAAGCCCGAGATAAAATCCCGACCAGTCGAAGGCCGACTGGGTGTGTCCCTGTTGAACGTAAGCAGGATCCTGAACCACGGCATCGGCGGCAAAGGCCGGCACCGCCGAGAAAGCCACAGCGGCCAGCGCGATTATCTTTGTGTACATTAAAGTGCCTCGTCATTTCGATGATTGGAGAAGGCTTCAGCAAACCGGCAAGTCGGCCGGGACCGATTCATTATGCTGCGGTTCGGTGTTGCGGTTTGCACTTTATTGTTGAGATATGTTGCGACCTTGGGCGTCCTTGAGACGGCGCATCGCACTTGGGAAAGTCAACCTGACCAGGTGGCCGAAAGGCCTGCCGCCCGCGTGAGGATGACGAGGCGCTAGGCAGAGATATTGGAACAACGAAAATAGTTGATTGCTAGTCTCATCTTTAGTACCGAGCTATCACCCGGTTAAAGGATGTCACGTGGCTATGCTCCCCCCGACGCAAGATCCGCCTCGAACGGCTGAAACTTTTGTCGCCGAAAATATAGGTCTTTTGATAGAGGGGAACGAGATTCTCCGCGATGTAAGTCTCAAATTTCCGGCAGGAGAAGTTGTGGCACTGGTCGGCCACAACGGCTCCGGTAAATCCAGTCTTCTCAAGATGTTGGCTCGCCAGCTTGTGCCGAGCGCTGGATCGATCTCTTACGGCAACCGGGATCTTAGGACGTATGGTGAACGCGTCTTCGCTCGTTCGGTCGCATATCTGCCCCAGGATGTCACGACCGGATCGGAAATGACAGTCCGCGAGCTTGTGGGATGCGGTCGCTATCCGTGGCACGGGGCGCTTGGCCGCTTCACCAAGAACGATGAAGGGAAAGTCGAGGAAGCCCTCCGAGCAACGTATATCGAGAAGTTCGCCGACCGTATCGTCGGAACATTGTCAGGCGGTGAGCGGCAACGTGCCTGGATCGCGATGCTGATCGCTCAGGATGCTCGCTGCCTGTTGCTCGACGAACCGACTGCGGCACTCGATGTTGCGCATCAGATTGAGGTGCTCTCCCTTGTGCGACGCTTGGCGCACGAGCTTGGAAGCAGTGTCGTCATCGTTCTCCACGACATCAACATGGCCGCTCGCTTCTGCGATCGGATCCATGCATTGAAACGCGGTCGCGTTGTTGCGAGCGGAACGCCGAGCGCGATCCTTGCTCCAAACACGCTGCAAGAGATCTATGGGATCGACATGGATGTGATCTCCGCGCCCAACCTGCCTTATCCGCTCGCCTATGTTTGTTGAGGCTAGGCGTGCAATGGGTGTTACGCGGCGCTCCCTTTTGCAGTTCGCGGCGGCCTCGGTCGTTCCAGCTCCGCTGTTTGCGCAGTCGATAGGCCCAAGGATCGTCAGCCTCGACTATGGCCTTGCGTCCACTCTCTTATCCCTCGGATTGCCTCCGGTCGGGATTTCGGACCTCGCCGATTGGGACAGATGGGTTGTCGAGCCGCCGATGCCAAAATCCGTCGTCGATATTGGCAGTTCGTTCGAGGTCAATTTTGAAATTCTCGTCACGCTGAAGCCCGACATTGTCTTGACCACACCTTACCTGGATGAGCTGTTGCCCAAGCTACAGTCGGTGGCGAAAGTCGTTCGGCTGGAAGTCTTTACGCCGGGCATTGGATCTATTCTTCCCGCTGCCATCGCGGCGACGCGTAAATTGGCTGGTGAGCTTGGCCGCGAGAATGGAGCAGAGCAGTTCCTCGCGCGCGCCGACGCCTTCTTCGAGCGATGCCGCAGTCGGCTGGCGGGCAAGAACCTGCCGCCAGTCGCCCTCGTGAATTTCATGGATGCCCGCCATGTCCGCATCTACTCGAGTCCTGGGCTGTTCCACAATGTGCTCGAGCGCATCGGTGTCCGCAACGCCTGGACCAGAGAGTCGAACTACTGGGGTTTTGAAACGATCGGTATTGAAGATCTCTCCAAGATCACCGATCCGGACGCGCGTCTGATCGCCTTTGATCCCGTTCCTCCGGACGTTCTTCCGAAACTCGCTCAGAGCCCGCTGTGGAACAGGCTGGCGTTTGCGCGTCCGGGCCATCTGTCGATTCTGCCGCCGGCCCTGATGTTTGGCATGGTGAACGAGGCCATGCGCTTCGCGGGCCTTTTGACAGATCTTCTGGAAAAAGAAGCATGATGGTATCCCGCCGCGACAATATCGGGCCAGCAATTGTCTTCCTCCTCCTGATTGGCGGTGGAGGCGTGGCATCGTGGTTTCTTGCCGTTCCAGCGCTGTCAGAAATGGGTCGACCGGATTACGATGTCACGCGAATGGTGTTCACCTATTCGACGCTTCCCCGTCTTGCGACGGCGCTGATTGCCGGAGCCGCGCTTGCCTTGTCGGGGGCGCTGTTTCAGCAAGTTTTGCGAAACCCGCTCGCCGATCCGACCACCCTCGGCGTGTCGGCCGGAGCAAACCTGGCGCTGGTGGTAACATCGCTGTTTCTCCCCGACTTGCTTGGCGCCGGCCGTGATCTTGTCGCTCTGATCGGCAGTGCGACCGCTGCCGTGATCGTCGTCAGCCTGGGCGCGCGCCGCGGTTTTTCGCCTTATTCGCTTGTTCTGTCGGGGCTGGTTCTCAGTCTATGGTGTGGTGGCCTCTCTGCCATCCTGACCTATTTGAACCAGCGCTATCTCTCGAGCCTGTTCATCTGGGGCGCCGGCTCGCTGGCACAGCAAAGCTGGGTCATTCCCTTGTCGCTTCTTTGGAAGTTCGGCGCCATCGCCATCGTCTGCGCTTTCGTGATGAGACCGCTTTCGCTGCTCGATCTTGGCGAGAGCAGTTCCACGGCGCTGGGCGTCCGATTGGTCCGCCTGCGCTTCATTGTCGTGGCGCTTGCTGTCGCGCTTGCTGCATTTGTCACGAGCGCCGTTGGGGTCATTGGTTTCATTGGACTGGTCGCGCCGACGATTGCGCGATTGTCCGGAGCACGGCGTCCCGCGCAGCTCATCTTCTGGTCCCCCCTGATCGGCGCCGGGCTGCTTCTCTTCGCCGACTCTGTTCTGCAACTGGCCGCAGGGGGGCTTGGCGATTTTTTGCCGACGGGGGCGGTAACAGCCATCTTCGGTTCGCCGCTGCTTCTCGCGCTGCTGCCGCGTCTGAAGATCCGTCATAGACTGCAGCAATCGCCGGCGTTCAAACGGTCCCGCCGGTGGGATGGAACGGCACCGGTCATCATCGCGGCTGCCGGCCTGCTTGTGCTATTGACGGTCAGCGTTTTTCTCGGACGTGACGTCAATGGCGGCTGGGCTCTCGCTTCCGGCGAGTTCTCGTACGATGTCCTTTCCATCAGGATACCTAAAATCCTCGCCGCCCTGACATCGGGCGCGATGCTTGCGGTCGCGGGCTCTATTCTTCAGCGGCTGACCGGCAACGAAATGGCAAGTCCCGAAGTTCTGGGAATCAGTGCCGGAGCGACCTTCGGAGTTGCGATTGCCCTCTTTGCCGTCGCTCCAGGGTTTTCCGGTCAATTTGCCTTTGCCGTGGCCGGTGCGATCAGTGTGCTTGTCGTCATCTTCGCCAGCTCCCGGCGATCGGCGTTCGCTCCCGAGCGAGTCGTGCTTGCGGGCATTGCCTTAAGCGCGATGGTCGATGCCGTCGTCGGCGTGTTGAGCTCGACGGGAGATCCGAGAGCTGTTCTGCTGATGCGGTGGATGAGCGGGTCCACCTATCTTATCGAGGGATCGACCGCCGCAACGGAGGTGGCGCTCGGCGCCGTGCTGATTGCCGTCTCGCTCGCCGTCCGCCGCTGGCTTGACATACTTCCCCTTGGGCCGTCTCCTTCGGCGGCGGTCGGTGTACCATTGGCGAAATCGCGATTTGCGCTTTTTGGCCTCGCAGGATTGTTGACGGCTGCCGCGACGCTGACGGTTGGCCCATTGTCATTCATTGGCCTCATGGGACCTCACCTTGCGCGGGAGGCGGGATTGGCACGCGCGCTGCCGCAAATGCTTGGTGCCGCTCTGATCGGAGGGGGGCTTATGGTTGCTGCCGATTTCGTCGGCCGCACGATCGTATCGCCCTACCAGATTCCTGCCGGTCTTGTTTCCGCACTCATCGGCGCACCGTTCTTGATGCTGTTGATGCGGAAGCGCGTTGTCGGCTGAGGGGGTGCCCACGCAACACCATCAATGATCTCACCTTGGCGTCGTCTCATTCGCCGGCAAGTTGGCCCTGCCTCTTGCTCCGAGGCGGGCCAGTACGGGCGGGGAGAACGACCGGCCGGACCACTTCAATACGCTTTCGCGAAAGACCTGTCGCTCCTCCTCGGAGGCAAACAATCTCGCCGGCCACGGATGAGAGACCATCTTGGACATCCAAAAGTGGAAGGTTCCGGCATCCTCTTCGAGCGCATAGAGCGAATCCCAGGTACATGTGACCGTCTGACCCAGGACCGTGTAGCTGATGCCGCTCTGGTCCACGGTAGACTCGACGGGCCTGCCGATCGCTTCCGCCTTCACCAGTCGTCGGCGATACATGGAACGCAGGAATCGCCGGATCGGCCCGAGCAACAGAAAGACCCCGAGCGCGCCAGCAACGATTGTTGCGAGGACATAGATAGCGAATGTCCCGACGTCACCGGCCTGCCATTTGTCGAAATTGGTAATCAGCGCGACGAACAGCGCAACGATTCCCGCTGCCCCCACGGTTGGACCGGTTGGCAGAAGCTGCCGCGATGCATGCTGGATATCAAGATGGTCGTCGAGTTCTAAAGCGAAAGTTTTGCGGAAGCCGGGCCGATTCGGGGACGTCCAAATTTTCGGGACTGAGCTCGGGGAACTCTCGGACATGTTCAACCTGCCAAATTGGAGCACGTTCGAAATGAAAACTCGCTCTTAGGTAGAGGCGGCTCCCTCTTGCGTCAATCAAAGCCTCGTCGTGGGGTTATCATTTCCGGAATGGACCAAATGCAGTCCACATTGCCGAGAGGGTGATCCCTTGGCGCAGATTGCGAGCGCCGCCTTGATTGGACAAGGCGGCGTCCGCCAACCTTTACCAGGAATACTTCAGGGTGCCGACGACCTTGCGCCGATCGCCGTAATATTCTGTGCCGAAGTAGCTGCTGGCGACATATTTGCGATCGAACAGATTCGTCGCGTTGACGGCAAGCGTCACGTCAGGCGTCACCTTGTAGCTGACGGCTGCGTCGACGAGCGTATAGGCTGCGACCGATACGGTGTTCGCCTCGTCCCCATGGGTCTGGCCGATATAACGCACACCGCCGCCGAGCGTCAGGTCGCCGCGCTTTCCGTCTCCAGGGACCGTGTAGTCGAGCCAGGCCGATGCCAGATGCCGCGGCACGCGCGAGGGCCAGTTGCCGATATTGCCGCCGGTTCCGTCCTCGCGGATTTCGGCATCCCAATAAGAATAGGCAAGTGTGAGATTGACCCGGTCGTTGATGGCGGCTTTGCCTTCCAGCTCGATGCCGCGCACGCCGACCTTGCCGATCTGCTCCAAGCGCAAACAAGACCGTCGTGTTTATGTGGGCTTCTCGACGACGGCGAATGCAATGAAGGACCCGTCAGAGAGAGCGAGCGCCGTTGTGGCCGTGGCGATAGCAAAGCGTTGGTCTTGTCGAAAATCCCAGAGTTTCCTAGCGAGAGAAGAATGCCACGCGACCAGAGCGCCCGCGTCTCTTTCGGAAGTCACGGGAAATTCTTAGCTCAATTGTCAGCTGACAGTGGCGGCCGTGTCCGCATCCATCGCCCCCATCCTTTCGTTACAGCCCATTTTCGATACGGCTGAACGCCATTGCCGACCCACCGGCTAGCGGCCGAGCTGAGCACGGTCCGAATCAGACAATCGGTTCTCATTTATAGGCAGACGAACGGCATGAGCTTTCAGCCTCCAGCCCGCGGGCGGGTTCGTTGCTGGAGGGCTTGTCACTAGCGTCCTCGGTTTCGGCATCGCGGCGTGACGGGGCAAGGCCGAGCATCTGTTCGAGACGGCCGGCATTAAGCGGGGCGCTTATTCCCTTGAAGTTCATAGTCCATCTTTCGTCTGCGGATCGATTGCGTGGAGTTGCAGAGATAAGCGCAATTTAAACCTGCCGAGAACCGTCTGTCGGAGTTATCACCATGTATTCCAACGTGGGCAGGAAAGGGGAGGGCTCTCATCTTGAAGCGCACCCCGAAATGCGTCATGGGGCAGCGCCGGACGTCTCGAATTGCTGAGCCTACCGCGCCTTCGTTCCTTCGCGATTGGTAAAATGCGCGTTGCCCAACCCCGTGCCGATGGTCAGCACTGCCCATCTCGACACGTCGTTCATAAAAGGGATCTGCGACAATCCCTGCACGACGGCATCGTTGTGCATCATCACGAATGTGCTATCGTCGCCGATCTCAGGAATGGCCTTCATCAGTGCGGCAGGAAGGTTGAAGCTGTCGCTCTCCCAGTTTCCGCCGGGCAGGTTCTGTCCGCCGCGTTCGATGGAGCCATCGGCTTTGATGATGCCGGGGCATGCGATCCCGATGATGGGCGCCGGCTTGAGATTGGCCTTTTCGGCCTTACCGATCAGATCCCGCAACATCGCGGCCAACTTCTCGATGGTCGCAGTTCGGCTCGGCTCGTCGTCGGCATGACGCCAGATGGCCGAATCCCAGACGCTTGCATCCGCAAAATTCGGCACGTCGTCCTTTCCGAATTTGACGACGCCGGCGCGAACATTGGTGCCGCCGATATCGACGGCGAGGATGGCCTCGTGGCCTTTGAACATCCAGCGGGGCATCAGGTGGACCGCGCCGATCAGTCCGGCCTCATCGGGGTGGTGAACGATCGGCACGACCTCGACGGCGATGCCGGCCGCCTTGAGAATAACCATCGTCCTGGCGATCGCCAGTTCGCCAAAGTGGCTCCGTCGGAAGCCGCCGCCAACGACGATGCGTTCCGTCTTTCCCCAGCGTTTGTCCTTCAGAAACTTGCCTATCACATCGGCAAAGTCCTGGGCAAAATCCTCCACAGCCCCCATGATCAACGCCGCCGCCGCCAAATCATCGCCCTTCAAAATAGCGTCGATTTTTTTCTTGGAGAGCTTGTCGGTCTCAATCTTGCCGATCGGGTCGTCTCCGACCTTGCGGATGCGTTTTCTCCAATCATCAAGCTTCTGTTGGAAAGTCTTCTTGTTTGCGTTGTCGCCAACGAAACCATTCTTGTCACGCAGTTCGTTGTTGTAATCGTCGATCACCACCAATGGCAGGTTTAAAGCGCCATGTGCCAGCGGGGCATTGACCTCATCACGGGGATCTGAACTGCTTTTGGCCATCAATGTACCTTCTAGGGCGCGAGTGCTCGAACGGGCGGCGAGACACAACGCGGACTAGCCTTAGGATGTTCCGGAGTCTGAAAAGCCACCTTGTCCTTGTTGGCCGGCGACCTAGCTTCAATGATTGCAGAGTTTGGAGAATGCCGTGCAGGACGACGACGCTACTCAGGAAATGCTTTCACTGGTCTTGGAAGAGCCCGACCACTGGGCGATGTTTCTCGATATCGATGGGACGCTGCTCAATCTCGCGCCCACGCCGGATGCGATCGAGGTCCCAGAGGCGCTCCCCGGACAACTTCATCGCCTGTCGAACAAGCTTGGCGGTGCCTTGGCACTGGTCACCGGCCGATCGCTTGCCTATGCAGACGCGCTGTTCAAACCCTTTGCATTTCCGACAGCAGGCCTGCACGGCGCGGAAATCAGGAACGCCGCGGGCATGCAGACGGTCGAGGCGACAGCTGAGTTTCAGGCGCTGAAGCATGCGCTGACGGAGGAAGCCGAGCACTATCCTGGAGTCTTGATCGAGGATAAGGGTGCGGCCGTTGCCGCCCATTACCGGCTCGCGCCCGAATATGAAAAGGTGCTCGCAGACCGCATGCACCACTATGCTGAGCTCGCCGGGCCGAACTGGGCATTGCAGCTCGGCAAGATGGTATTCGAGCTGCGTCCGGCACGGTCGAGCAAGGGCGATGCGCTGGAACGGTTTTTCCAGTCCGACCCGTTCAAGAACCGCTGCCCGATTACCATCGGCGATGATCTGACCGACGAGTCGATGTTTGCGATCGCCAATGCGCGCGGCGGCGTTTCCGTGCGTGTCGGTGCGATCGGCGCCCCTAGCTGTGCCACAAGCCGGCTGTCCTCTTCTGCGCTGGTCAGAAACGTCATTGCAGCCCTGGCCGCCTGAGGCCGGCCCTTAGACGATCTGAAATGCGGATTGCTGTCGTCTTTACGCCGGCTGCGCAGCGTCAATTGTCAAAAAAGTATCGGTTTTGACCGGGAATCGTGGTGGCGGGCGGGACATGAGCCCATTACACTCCCCTTCAACAATAAAAGCCAAAAAGAATTTGGCTGGCGGGCCTGGAACCGTCCTCGGAGGAGGAGACAATGGAACCTGACTTGGAAGTCATTCAGATCCGGCCCGGCGAATCTTTCGCAACGAAGGCGCATGGCTATCCCTACCATACTGTTCGCTGGCATTTTCACCCGGAATACGAACTTCATCTCGTCGTGGCGACAACGGGACGGTATTTCGTCGGCGACTTCATCGGCGAATTCGAGCCTGGTAATCTCGTTCTTGCTGGTCCCAATCTCCCCCACAACTGGATCAGCGATGTCCCGAAGGGCTCGAGCATTCCGCTTCGATGCCAGCTCATCCAGTTCAGCGAGGGCTTCATCAGTGACACGATGAAGGTGCTGGCCGAGCTCGGCCCGTTCGATCCGGTTCTTGAAGCCTCCCGCCGCGGCGTGCTCTTCGGCGCCGATACCAGCCGGCAGGTTGCTCCCCTGATGAACGAGGTGCAGCAGGCGCATGGTGTGCGTCGCATCGAGCTGTTCATGATGATCGTCGGCCTGCTCAGCCGGGCGCAGGATTCCCAGCTTCTCGCCAGCCCGAGCTATTTGCCCGATCCATCGGGCTACATGTCGGCCGGCATCAACAAGGCGCTCGCCTATATCAGAGAGAACCTCACGAAATCCTTCGACGAAGCTGATCTCGCGGCGATCGCCGAACAGTCGACCGGCGCCTTTTCGCGAGGCTTCCGCCGCCATACCGGCATGTCGCTGGTACAATATGTGAAACGCCTGCGCATCAATCTCGCCTGCCAGATCCTGATGAGCGATGACCATGCATCGATCACCGATATCTGCTTCGAGGTCGGCTTCAACAACCTGTCCAACTTCAACCGGCAGTTTCTCGCGGAAAAAGGCATGACGCCTTCGCGTTTCCGGCGGTTGTTGGGTGACAATATCAATGTGGCAAAGGCGGCCTAGAGCAATTCCAGCAAAAGTGCGCAGCGGTGTTGCGTCCGGAATTGCGTAAAACAAATGACAGAGCATTTCCGTGACTCGGAGAAAAACGGAAATGCTCTGGAGGAGCCGAACGAGCACGGTCCAAGGGACGAGGGAGGACAAGGAGGAGGAGCGAAAACTGACACTGACTTTGAACGTGGGCGTGCGATGAGCGGCTCGCGATCGGAGATGCTTGTCCTCAAAAACATCAAACGCCGGGACAGGCGCGACCGTTCATTCAGCCGAACGGCCACAGCAGGCAGTGCAATCACGAACCTACACAATTTTTACCAATGGGAGGAGATGGAAATGATGAAATTCTCAACACAGGCGGCAGGCGCCGCGGTATTTGTCCTGTCCTTGCTGGGCGGTACTTCCGCCTTTGCGCAAACGGCCGTTTCGGATGCGACAGTGGCATTCCTCATGCCCGATCAGGGCTCTACCCGCTACGAAGAGCACGATCACCCGGGCTTCGTCGCGGAAATGAAGAAGCTTTGCGCGTCGTGCAAGGTTCTCTATCAGAACGCCGATGCCGATATCGCAAAACAGCAGCAGCAGTTTAATTCGGCGATCACCCAGGGCGCCAAAGTCATCGTGCTGGACCCGGTGGATTCGGCGGCGGCCGCATCGCTCGTCCAGCTCGCACAGAGCCAGGGTGTGAAGGTCATTGCCTATGACCGTCCGATTCCGAAAGGCAAGGCCGATTTCTACGTCTCCTTCGATAACAAGGCGATCGGCAAGGCAATTGCGGAATCGCTCGTCCAGCATCTGAAGGCTGAGAATGTGCCGACCGATGGAGGCGGCATCCTGCAGATCAACGGTTCGCCGACCGATGCGGCTGCCGGGCTGATCAAGGACGGCATTCATGAGGGTCTGGCGAGTGGCGGATACAAGACGCTTGCTGAATTCGACACACCCAATTGGCAGCCCTCGAATGCCCAGCAATGGGCCGGCGGCCAAATCACCCGCTTCGGCAAACAGATCGTCGGTGTGGTCGCTGCCAATGACGGCACTGGTGGCGGCGCCATCGCAGCCTTCAAGGCGGCGGGTGTCGACCCCGTGCCGCCGGTGACCGGCAATGATGCGACGATCGCGGCACTCCAGCTGATCATCGCGGGGGATCAGTACAATACGATCTCCAAGCCGAGCGAAATCGTCGCCGCCGCCGCTGCCGATGTCGCCGTAAAGCTCTTGGCCGGAGAAACGCCGAAGGCCGAAATGACGCTCTACGACACGCCGGCGCAGCTTTTCGTCCCTGCCGTCGTCACTGCCGAAAACCTCAAGGCCGAGATCATCGACAAGAAGATCAACACCGCCGAGGAGCTGTGCACCGGCCGCTATGCCGACGGCTGCAAGAAGCTTGGCATCACGAAGTAATCCGCAAGGAAAGCGCGACCGGCCGCCGGTCGCGCTTTCCGTTTTGCTTTTTCCGAAAGGCCAGGCGATGTCTGAAACCTCTCACAATCTTGACCCTTCCCGTCAGCCTGTCCTCAGTCTGCGCGGAATATCGAAGAACTTCGGGGCGGTGTCGGCGCTCAGCGATATCGAATTGGATGTGTATGCCGGCGAGGTCGTGGCGCTGGTGGGCGACAACGGCGCCGGCAAATCGACGCTGGTCAAGATCCTTGCCGGCGTGCATCAGCCAAGCTCGGGCACGATCCTGTTCGAAGGCAAGCCGGTAAACCTGCCGAGCCCAAGTGCTGCTCTCGGCCTCGGCATTGCAACAGTCTTCCAGGATTTGGCACTTTGCGAAAATCTCGACGTCGTCGCCAACATCTTCCTCGGCAAGGAGCTCAGCCCCTATCAGCTCGATGAGGTCGCCATGGAGATCCGCGCCTGGCAACTCTTGAATGAGCTTTCGGCCCGCATTCCAAGTGTGCGCGAGCCCGTCGCCTCACTTTCCGGCGGACAGCGCCAGACGGTAGCGATTGCCCGATCGCTGCTGCTCGAGCCGAAACTGATCATGCTCGATGAACCCACAGCAGCGCTCGGCGTTGCCCAGACCGCTGAAGTGCTTGACCTCATCGAGCGCGTGCGGGAACGCGGCCTCGCTGTCATCATGATCAGCCACAACATGGAGGATGTGCGCGCCGTCGCCGATCGCATCGTCGTCCTTCGCCTCGGTCGCAACAACGGCACCATGCTGCCCGACGCGTCCAACGAGCAGCTCGTCAGCGCCATCACCGGTGCATCCAACAATTCCGTCTCCCGCCGCGCGTCGCGCCGCCAGGCGCAAAGCCAACCGAACGAGGAGGGCAGGCCATGATGAAGACCATCGACAATGATCCGGTAGCACCGGCGTTGCTCGACCGGCGTGATGAGAGAGTGCGCCATGACGACAGTTTCGGCGGCTCGATCCAGGCCTTTTGGGATCGCATCCGCTCCGGCGATCTCGGCTCACTGCCGGTCATTGTCGGCCTGGCGATCATCTGGACGGTGTTTCAGGCGCTCAATCCGGTGTTTCTCTCCAGCAGCAACCTCGTCAACATGCTGTTCGACTGCTCGACGGTCGGCGTCATCTCGCTGGGTATCGTCTGTATCCTGATGGTGGGTGAGATCGACCTTTCCGTCGGGTCAGTCAGCGGCTTCGCCTCGGCGCTGGTCGGCGTCTTCTGGGTCAACCAGGGTTGGCCGGTGGTCCTTGCAGTCCTCGCCGCGATGATCGTCGGCGCCCTGATCGGCTCGCTCTACGCGTTTGTCTTCAACCGCTTCGGCATGCCGAGTTTCGTGTCCACCCTGTCCGGACTGCTCGCGGTTCTCGGCCTGCAGCTCTATATCCTCGGAGCGACGGGTTCGATCAATCTTCCCTATGGCTCCTGGCTCGTGAGTTTCGGCCAGATCATGGTCATGCCGGACCCGATCGCCTATCTGCTGGTAGCACTTGCCGGCATTGCGTTCTTCTTCTCCAGCTACCGCACGTCGGCGCGCCGGCGGGCGGCCGGCTTGTCGGCAAAATCGGCCCGCGGACTGCTTATCCGCGCTGTCATCATCACACTCGCCCTGGAAGCAGTCGCGTTCTATCTCAACCAGTCGCGCGGCATTCCGTGGATGTTCGGTCTTTTCGTCGGGCTCGCCGTCGCCATGAACTATGCACTGACGCGCACCAAATGGGGACGCTCCATGCACGCCGTCGGCGGCAACAGGGAAGCGGCCCGTCGTTCCGGCATCAACGTCTCGCGGATCTACACGAGCGCCTTCGTCATGTGCGCCCTGCTTGCGGCAACCGGCGGCGTTCTCTCTGCCGCCCGGCTGGCGACGGCAAGTCAGCAGGCCGGCACCGGCGACGTCAATCTCAACGCCATCGCTGCGGCGGTCATCGGCGGCACGAGCCTGTTCGGCGGGCGTGGCAGTGCCTATTCAGCCCTTCTCGGCATCATCGTCATTCAGTCGATCGCCAGCGGGCTGACGCTTCTCGATCTGTCATCGTCGCTTCGATACATGATCACGGGCGCCGTCCTTGCCGTCGCCGTCATCGTCGACTCGCTGGCACGCCGATCGCGGATCTCGCACGGCCGGGCTTAGAGCAATTTCAGCAAAAGTGCGCAGCGGTTTTGCGTCCGGAATTGCGTGAAAACAAAGAGATAGAGCACTTCCGTGATTCGAAGAAAACGGAGATGCTCTAAGCAACCAGGAAACCAGAGGAAGAAAATGGGTCAGGATCTGTCTGGAAAAGTCGCGGCCGTCACCGGAGCGGCGTCGGGTATCGGCCTTGAATGCGCCAAGGCTTTGCTTGCCGCGGGCGCTCGGGTCGTGCTGGTTGACCGCAATGAAGAAGCCTTGAAGGAAATCTGCTCGAAACTCGACGCAAACTCCATTCCGTTGGTCATCGATCTCACCGATCCGAAAAGCGTTGAAGGGATGATGCCGCAGATCCTGGAAAGAGCGGGCCAGCTGGATATCTTCCACGCCAATGCCGGCTCTTACATCGGCGGTGAGGTATTGGGTGGCGACCCTGATGCCTGGGACCGCATGCTCAATCTGAACATCAACGCCGCATTCCGCTCGGTGCATGCCGTTCTGCCGCATATGGTCGAGCGCAAGACCGGCGATATCATCCTGACGAGTTCCGTTGCCGGCATGATCCCGGTCGTCTGGGAACCGATCTACACCGCCTCGAAACATGCAGTCCAGGCATTCGTCCATACGCTGAGGCGGCAGGTGGCCAAGCATGGCTTGCGCGTCGGCGCCATCGCTCCCGGTCCGGTCGTCACCGCCCTTCTCAGCGATTGGCCGCAGGAGAAGCTGGATGAGGCGCTCGCCGCGGGCGGCCTGATGGAGGCGAACGAAGTGGCCGAGGCCGTGCTTTTCATGCTGACTCGCCCACGCAACATTACGATTCGCGATCTCGTTATCCTGCCGCAGAGCGCCGACATCTGACGAAAGCGCGATCGCCTTCAACAATCGCCGAGAGGAAACGGACATGATCTTCGACAGATTTCGCCTGAACGGACAGGTGGCGCTGGTGACCGGCGGCACGCGCGGCATCGGGCTTGCGATCGCCGAGGCGCTCGGCGAGGCGGGCGCCAAAGTCATCATCACGGGCCGAAGCCGCAATGCAGCGGCAGAAGACCGGCTCTCCAAGGCCGGCGTCGATTGCGATTTCATTGTTGCCGACCTGATGAAGGAAAGCGCTGCCGACGAACTCGTCGCTGAGACCCTTTCACGAACAGGACGGCTCGACATCCTTGTCAACAATGCCGGCATCGCCATTCATGGCGACAGCGGCGAGTTCTCCGATGCCATCTGGCGCGAGATCATGACCGTCAATGTCGACACCGTCTTCCGTGCCTGCCGGGCGGCACTCGCACCCATGCGGCGTCAGGGCGGCGGCGCCATCCTCAATATCGGCTCGATTTCGGGCATCGTTTCCAACATTCCGCAGAACCAGGTCGCCTATAACGCCTCCAAGGCGGCGGTCCACATGATGACGAAGAGCCTCGCCAGCGAGGTTGCCGCCGAGAATATCCGCGTCAACGCCATCGCCCCCGGCTATATTGAGACCGATCTGTCGCGTGGCGGCATCGACAATCCCGACTGGTTCCCGACCTGGCGCAGCATGACCCCGATGGGACGCGTCGGGCAGCCGGAGGAGGTGGCGGGTGCCGCATTGTTCCTCTGCTCCGCGGCGGCAAGTTATGTCACCGGCGAAGTGCTGGTTATCGACGGCGGCTATACGACGCGATAAGCGCGAGCATCGGTAGGGGAGGGCGATTCGTCTTCGCCCGTACCAACGGCCCGCTTAAAGCTTGGGGCATCGTGCCGCAGGCGTTCTGGTAGCGTGCGGTCGGTATCAGGCTCCAAAGTGTGCTAGCCATATGTGGATCTCCTCGATCAAGCGAGAATTACACAGGTATGGTGATCTCGAACTCGGCGCCGGCGCCGGTCGTCTGCCGTATGCAGATCGTCCCACCATGGGAGCCTAGCATGGCGCGGACGATACCGAGGCCCATGCCGGTGCCGCCCTGTTCGCGGCGGGTGGAGAAGAACGGCTGAAAGATGCGTTGGCGATTTGCCTCGGAAATACCGCTGCCGTCGTCACGAACAAGGATGACGGCTGTTCGGGCGTCGGTCGACACTCTGAGTTCCAACAGTGTGGCGCCGTGCTGAAGAGCGTTTTCAGCAAGGTTGGCAAAGACGATGGCGGCTGCTTCCTGAGGAAGAGCAACCGATATTTCCGTATCGCCTGAGCCGGAAATATCCAGGGTGGGAAATTGCCCGCCCAGTGAGGATATGATGTCGGCGACACTGCTTCTGCCCTCGGCGACAAGGGTTTCCGCCTGCGCAAGTTCCCTCAGCCGCTGCAGCAACGCATCGAGCCGGACTGCGTCGGCGACGATGTTATCGAGAAAGTGCAAACGCTGCGCCTTCGTCATCGGCATTTCCGCATCATCGTCGCGTAAAAGTTCGGCGGCACCGCGGATGGCCGTCAGCGGCGATTTCAGTTCGTGGGAGACATGGGCGGCAAAGGAGCTGATATATTCGGTGCGATCGACCAGTTTTCCGGCAAGATCGAGGAAGCTTTGCGACAGCAAAGCGATCTCGCGTGTTCCATAGCTTTCAAGCGGCCGGATTGCCACCTTGCCGCCACGAGCGATCTCGTCCGCGCGGGCAATCAAGGCGTCGATAGGGCCGGTGATGGTGCGCGTCAGCACATAGGCAACGCCGAGCGTCAGCATGAAGACGACGGCGAGGGCGCCGATTTCCGCAGGTGCCATCCGGTTCGAACTCGTCTCCACGGTGCGAAACCAGATGACGATGAGGATCGGCAGCGCCATGACCGCAAGAAGCACGACATAGACGATCAGCGCCAGCGTCGGCCGCCATTTTGTCTTGACCTTGGGCGCCAACATCAGGCCTTCCTCCCGATTTCACTGCCGAGTTTGAAGCCGATGCCGTGAACGGTTGCGATGACCCCCTGGCCGCCGGCCGCCAGGAACTTGGCCCGGATGTTGCGGATATGGCTGTCGATCGTCCGGTCAGCGACATAGGTACCGGCGCCATAGGCCGCTTCCATCAATTGTTCGCGACTGAAAACCGTATCGGGGCGTGACAACAAAGCATCCAGAATTGCGAATTCGAGCGCCGTCATTGCGATCTCACCATCGCAGAAGGTGACTGTCCTGCCGCGACGATCCAGGCTGAGCGCGCCAGCAAGAAGTGTGGCGTGGCGTCTCTCAGGTTCTGCCCCATTGCTGCTGCGCTTCAAAATAGCCTTGACCCTAGCCATGAGTTCGCGCGGGCTGAAAGGTTTGGTGACATAATCGTCTCCGCCAATTTCGAGACCCAGTACCCTGTCGATCTCCTCGTCACGCGCCGAAAGAAACAGGATCGGCAATCCCGACGTCTTGCGGATCTGGCGGCAGACCTCCAGGCCATCCATATCTGGCATGCCGATATCGAGAATGATGAGATCGATGTTGCCTCGGCGGAAGGCCGCCATCGCCTCGGTGCCGTTGCGGGCGGCCATCGATGCCAGGCCGGCGCGCTCAAGCGCGAAACAAATCACGTCGCGGATGTGAGGTTCGTCATCGACGACGAGAATTCGGGGCGCCATCCACCAGTCCTGCGTTGTTTTGTCGTGCCTGTTGTTATCGTTCTCTTTCTATCTTGCAATGGCAGCAGGAGATAGAAGATGGGTCTCCAGCCGCGCCGCCCGGAAGGTCCAGTTCCGCCAGTCACGCGGGCGCCGTTCGAAATCCCTGACGAGGTAGTACCGAAATGCCAGCGCTTGATTCCGCTTGTCGACCAGGTAACCCGGCAACATCTGGAGATAGAGATCGAGCGCCGGAATGACGGAAGGACCGAGCGAGGAGAGATAATCGAGGTCGAGCGGTGGGCCTTCCTGGCTGATCTCCTGGCTGTGGACGACATTGAAACGGGCGATCACAGCCGGGAAATCGATGAAGGCGCTGATATAGAGCACCGCAATCAGGGAGGCGAGGTTGGCGGCGATCAGCCACTCGTTGGATCGGTTGAGCAGAATGCGCAGCAGGATCAAGACAAGGCCGATAGCGACGAGTCCCATCCAGAGACCGGCAGCGACACGCAATTCCGTCAACGAATAGACCTCGACGTAAAGCCCGAGCCGCAGCATGGACGACAGGCAGAGAAGGATGTTCTGGCCGATCCAGGCGTGAACGAGGCCGCGGATGAGCGAACTATGATCACCGGGGCCACCGCGCCGCATGGCAACGAGGACGAAACCGGCGGCCAGAAGTGCCGTCGCAATCAGCGGATAGGCGCCGCGATGAGCATATTCAGCATGGCTCATGTGATCGGGCAGATCTGCGCCGCCCCAGAGATAGACGAGATCGAGAAGCGTCTGCACGGCAAAGAGCGCGTTGAACAGGATCAGCGACCGCAACAGCGAGGCATGGCCGAGCGGCGTATTTCTGGTGGGCACGATCATGAAGGGCCTGCCGGCTTGCGACCTCGCAGCGCGACGCTTCAGGTGCGGCCGCAACATTGCCCAGACCACGATGGCGATCATCATCCAGAAGCCGATCCGCCAAAGATCGAAAAGCCGCAGCAGAACCTCAAAACGGATGCTGCGCAGCGCGCTCTCGATCAGCGGATTTGCGGCAGCGAAGAGAAGCACGAAGACCAATGCGAGTATGAGCGGCATGATCCAGAGGCCGACGCCCCGGCGAAGCTCGACGAGGGAGGAACGTTTGGCCGGTGTCGCAAGATATTTTCTGATATCCGCGGCAAGCCGCACGGGAATGACGAGAGCGAAACGGAAAAATACAACGGGCAGGCCCGTCAGGCGACGGGGCATAAGCCTTCCACTGACGAGAGCAATCGACATCAGGGCCACGAGGCAAAGGGCAAAGCCGATCGGTGAAGGCGCTTCCAGCAGGGGCGCTGAAGCCAAGACCGAAAAGCCGAGCAGCAGAGCTACCATCAAAGGCGATGGACTTTTCGTGGCCGAGAGCAGAATGCCGACGCAGACAGCGAGCGCAAAAAGGAAAAGATTTATCCCGGGCTGCTGGCCGAAGATCAGAAAATCCGCAAGAGCCACGAGCCCAAGCAGCGCGGCAATTCGGCCGCTGCCGCGCCTGAGAGGGATTGGTGGCGTCAATGTCTCGGTTGCGTCCATAGTTGCTCCTCTAAATGGCGCTTTTCGATCACGATGAGCATGATCACGGAAACCTTCTCGGCAGCCTGGGGCCCGTCTGTCTCCGTCAGCCACCATCCGTCATTGCGGAGGCGATCCGGCAAAGCGGGCGGAGTGAAGCGGGGCGGGATGTCATTCTTGCTCATGGCGGAAGAATGCTGCGTCGAATTGCAGATTCTGTGCAGAGAGTGAGCAGCAATTCAGGAAAATCGCCCTGACCTATGAAGGTCACGCAGCGGCCTCTTCGAAGCATATTGAATGTGAAGATGGCTTGGGAATTTACGATTGCCGCGGAAGGCTGTTCCCCTTCGCACGGGACGGCGCCGCCGTCCTGTTTCCCGCGATCGGGATCGACGCAATCAACCTGGCGAGAGCCGCCTGGGATCGAGTTCCCGTTTTGCCAAAGCATCGGCTAGTGTGTGTTTTTGCCGTGTTGGACGAAATTCCAAGAACCTCGGCAATCTCGGGCAAATTCATTCCGCTGCCGATCAGCGCAGCGACCCGAGTTTCGGCTTCGGTCAGGCCAAAGATGTGTTGCAATTGTTGCGCTTGCCGTCGCGTCTTGGCTTCCGGATCGACGATATGAATGAGGACGCGCGCTCCGCTGTCAACCGCATCCCATATGGAAACCGCTGTCGCTGCAAGCGGCGTGATCATCACCAGATAAGGTGGCAAACCCGATGGCCGAGAGATCGACAAAGCTCCTTCGAACGGCGTGTCCTCGCCATCGGCTATCAGCAACGCCTGGCGAATGGCGTTCACTAGCCGGGTGGATGTCTCTGGAATATGGGCAGCAAGCGAGGGCCTCTCGGATCTGCTGAGGAAAATGCCGTCGGCCTGCTTGAGCAGTGCTTCGGCCGCCGCATTCAACAGAAGGACTGCACCGCGACTATCGATCAGCACGGCCGCATCAGCCATTGCATCGATCAGCCGTTGCGGCAATTCGGGTGCACGGGCGATCTGGTTTACCTGAAAGGAAAGATCGATTGCCCGCGCCATATGCGGGCTCAGCAGCTTCAGCCTTTCAGCCGCTTCGACGGCGTGTTCGTCTTGCTGACGAGACAGGAAAAGAGCGACACCGCCGATACCTCCACGCTCGTGCAGGCTGGCATGCGGCAGGAAGAGCTGATTGAAGATGTGCTGAGGCGCGCAGATATCGGCATAAAACGCCGAATGCCGGACGGCCTCTGCATCGATCAACGTATTGCCGACTGCAATCTCACCCGGCTTTACCTTCTCGAATGCGCGGGCATAGGGGTTTCCCGTATAATGCTGAAGATAGAGCGCATTCAAATCTTCACGCATGCGGCCGGGGATCAAAAAGCTGCCGCGACCATCGGGCGCCTGGTAGACAATATTTCCGGCGATGGCGCCGACGTAGTCAACGATCGAGCATAGGGTATCCGGCCATAATTCTGAACGGACCGCAGCCTGATAGACAGCATCAATGATATCGACATGATCCATACTAGCGCCGCTCGTTTTCACGATGATGGTTCCGCCAATTGCAACGATCGCACCATTTCGATTACTGCATAAATGTCTATGGAGAGGCAAGAACAGCGAGCGTCGCCCGATCGGGTGATATCTTGCGCAGTCTCGTTCACTGAAGGACCTGCCGGGCATTATGGCAAGATCGTTGAAGAGCGAGAGAGGGGGCCTCATCGGCACATCCGTCCAGGCAACGAGGTGAAGGACCTTTTATCTGAACCTTGGCGCGCGCTTGGCATTGTGAAGCAATTCGGAGGCGGTCGCGAACGGCCCGAAAAGCTTGAGCAGCAGCGCTTGTTCCTCGGTATCTATGCGGTGACGCGCGCAGAACTCCGTCACGGACCAGACTTTCGTCAGATCGTCTGTTTCGATTTGCCTGGGTTCGATGTGTTCGGTCAACGGCGTGTCCTCCGAACATGAAGACTACGCCACCCCGGCATTTATAAGAACTAGCTAAAAAGTATTATACCCGCTTTTCAGACCTTCAACCGCACATGATTGAACCCCGCCGGCACCGCGCGTCAAAACAAGCGGACATATGAAGACGCCCGCCGATTGCGCGGCGGGCGTTGTGTCTCAATGATTTATTGCTGCTGATCAAGCAAGATGAGCGTCGGTGCCCGTGATGTTGAGCGTCAGAACGCCAGCATCCGTGTGGCCTTCGCCATCGGAGATCTTGTAGTACTGGACGGTTTCCGTGACGTTCTGGCCGGCAGCCAGGTCTTCCGTCAGCGTGTAGGTGAATTCGCCATTCGGCTTGACGTGGAAGACGCCATGGTCGCCGACGATGTCGGTAACAGCGTCGAGGCCGCTCTTGGCGCTGACGTTCGTGCCGTCGAACTGACGCAGGAAGAGCTTGCCGTTGTCGCCGGCAATGTCGTTGTCCAGAACGTTGCCGCCGATGGCGTCGCCTTCGTTGAAGCTGTAGTGGTCGTCGACCGCGATAGGCTTGACCTGGGTTACGCCCTGGATGTTCAGGGTGAACAGGCCGACATCGGTATGACCGCTGCCGTCGGAGATCTTGTAGGAAACCTTCTCCTGGTACGATTCACCGTTGGCGAAGCCGATCTTGGCAGCGTCGCTCAGGACATAGGTGTAGCTGCCATCGGGCTTGACGAAGAAGGTGCCGTAGTCGCCCTGGATCTCGGTGACCTGGCTGTTGCCGGCCTTGGCGCCAACGCTCGCGCCATCGAAGGCGCGCAGGAACAGGTGGCCGTTGTCGGATGAATCGTTGGAAAGCAGATTTCCAGAAATAACGTCGGTTTCTTTAAATGTTGCACTATCATCAGTTGCATGTATCGGCGAAGCCATAGCTCTCTCCTAAAATTGTTTATTGGCGGGTCAATTTCGACCTCAGCGAGCGGCTCCTTTAACAACCTATTAATACTACAAGTCAATGGTCTATTTAACAGAAGGTTAATTTCGATGCCAACCTCCGCGTTGCTTCCATTCCGGCGGAATAATGTCACTTTCAAGCCAAATTGAAGAAAATTCGGCGGAAACTATACCCGGATAACTTGAATAAAATGGCGCTGAGTATATCTGAAGGCGATTGGCGATGCCCGTGCCATGCCATCCGGGCCATCCGTTGCAATTGTGCCCGCCGATACCTATGTTGCGGGAATACCCGATCAAGCGGAAATCTAAGCTGTTGCTGGCTCATGATTGAAGCGCTTGTACATCCGAGCGCGCCGTTATGGCTGCGTGACGGGCAACCCCACAAACAATCGATGACGCCGGCCGAGATCGGCAAAGGATTTCTTTTTGAACCACATTAATACAGCCACCGCGGTTGCGGTGGCGAAACCGCGTGAGGATGACGAGACTGTCCGCCGCATTGCTGGGAGCTGGAAGCCGTTCCCCTGCCTTCTCACCCGCCGCGAATTGCGGGCTCTGATCGCCGAGCAGCTTGGCTGAGCCTGCGATCGTCGCACCACCCAAACAAGGAGAACTTGAAATGCAGGTACTCGTCAGAGACAATAATGTCGATCAAGCGCTCAGGGTCTTGAAGAAGAAAATGCAGCGCGAAGGACTGTTCCGTGAAATGAAGGAACGGCGCGCCTATGAAAAGCCGTCCGAACGGCGCGTCAGAGAAAAGGCGCAGGCGATCAGTCGGCATCGCAAGGCCGCACGCAAGAAGATGCAGCGTGAAGGCCTGCTCGCCGGATCCAAGCGGGTGGCGACCACCCGTTAGCAGCCATTCCCAACTAGCCCCGAGCTTCGGCTGCTACATTCCGTGAAAGGACAGACAATGGACGAACTCAATAGCCTCACCGTTTCCGAAGAACGCCTCGAGGATTGCCGCGATGTCGTGGAGCCGGATCTGCAGGATCTGATCCAACGCGCTCTGACATCGGGTTTTTCCCGGGAGGAAGTTCTCATCGCCGTCAGTGAACTGGTTGCCGAAGACTTCGCAATGGTCATGAAAACCCCAAGCGTTCATTGATCGACTGCGTGGTTGGGACAGCCCAGGCACGATCATCAGTTATATCAAGATGGCCGCCGCCGCGAACAGAAACCTGATATGGGCGACAGTGCCGAGGTCGAGCTCTAACGCATGGAAGCACTCAACGAAGATCGGGAGGCACGTCTCTGGCCGACAAACATCAAGCCTGATTGGCTGATGCCTTGACGAAATCGATGAACGCCCGGAGCGGCGCAGGCACCAGACGCCGTCCGGGATAATAGAGGAATGGCCCGGAGAAGCGCTGCCACCACGGTTCGAGGATGGGCTCGAGCGCACCGCTGTCGAAATGCGGGCGCAGCCAGTCCTCGAAGAGGCAGACGATCCCTGTTCCTGATATCGCTGCATCGACGGTCAGGTCGGTCGCTCCGCCGACCCGCACGATCAGCGGCCCCGTTGGATCGACCCGCACGATCTCGCCATCACGCTCGAATTCCCACGGCGCCGTCATCGCACCGCTATCGAAGCGGCCCAATATGCAGGCATGGCCGAGCAGCTGGCTCGGGTGTTGCAGCCGGCCGCGGCGATCCAGGTAGTCGGGGGAGGCGGCGATGGCAAAGCGCTGGACGCGTGGCCCGATCGGTATTGCGATCATATCCTGCTCCAACCGCTCGTCATAGCGGATGCCGGCGTCGCAGCCGGCCGCGAGCACGTCGACAAAACTCTCATCGGTTACCACTTCCAGCCGAATATCGGGATAGGCGGCGAGGAACGCTGGGACGATGGCGGGCAGCACCAGCCGCGCCGCGCTGACCGGCACATTGAGGCGCAATGCACCCGCCGGCCTGTCGCGAAAACCGTTGACGACGTCGAGGGCAGACTCTACCTCGCTCAAAGCAGGACCGAGCCGCTCCAGCAAGCCCTTGCCCGCTTCGGTCGGGACGACGCTGCGTGTCGTGCGGTTGAGCAGCCTGACGCCGAGTTGGGCCTCCAGGCGACGCACCGCTTCGCTGAGGAAAGAGGCGCTGCTGCCGTTTACGCGAGCCCCTTCACGAAAACCCCCGGCGCGCGCCACGGCAACAAAGGCATTGAGATCACCCAGATCTGCTTTCACTGTTCGCTACCCCGCACAGCCCGTGCGGATTATAGCCAATTTTCACACGTGCCGCCAACGCCTATCTTGGTGTCATCTCTTGAAAGGAGTTAGACCATGTCCACTATCGATCAATCCGGCACGTTCAACCTCGGCGGCCGCAGCGTGAAGCGGCTTGGCTATGGTGCCATGCAGCTCGCTGGTCCTGGCGTGTTTGGCCCGCCCAAAGATCATGGCGCGGCCCTGGCAGTACTGCGCGAGGCGGTCGCGAGCGGCGTAAACCACATCGACACCAGCGACTTCTATGGCCCCCACGTCACCAACCAGATCATTCGTGAAGCGCTGCATCCCTATCGCGACGATCTCACCATCGTCACCAAGATCGGCGCCCGGCGCGGCACGGACGGATCGTGGATGCCGGCCTTCTCGCGTGAAGAACTGACCGCGGCAGTGCACGACAATCTCCGCAATCTCGGCCTTGATGTGCTTGACGTCGTCAATCTCAGGATCATGTTCGACGTGCGCGGCCCGGCCGAAGGGTCGATCGAAGCGCCGCTGACGGTCCTCGCCGATCTCCAACGGCAAGGCCTGGTGCGTCACGTCGGGCTGAGCAACGTCACATCCAAACAGATCACTGAGGGGCGTGGGATCACCGAGATCGTCTGCGTGCAGAACCAGTACAATCTGGCGCATCGGGCCGACGACAGGCTGATTGACGATCTCGCGCACGAAGGCACCGCCTATGTGCCGTTCTTTCCGCTCGGCGGGTTCACCCCACTGCAGTCTTCCACCCTCTCTGAGGTCGCCGCACGCCTTGATGCCACGCCTATGCAGGTGGCGCTCGCCTGGCTGCTGCGTCGTGCGGAAAACATCCTGCTGATCCCCGGCACCTCGTCCGTCAGCCATCTCAGGGAAAATCTCGCCGCCGCCGCGCTCTTGCTGCCGGATGACGCCGTCTCGAAATTGAACCGCATGGCTGATATCGCCGCCTGACGGTCGCCGGCGATCCGACGCTACGCCACGTCTTGCGCGGCGTAGCGGAGCAATCCCTCAAACGATTCCGAATTGAAGAATTATGCGGTAGCCCGCCGCCCAACGCGGCGATGCTTTCAATAGCGCTCCGGCACAAGCATTTCAGGCGGAACCGGCGCCCTGTTGTAATCGGCGTGACGGATGCGGTCTGGCAACTGGATCTCCGGTTTCGGAACATCCTCGTAAGGGATCTGCTCGAGAAGATGGGCAATGCAGTTCAACCGCGCCCTTTTCTTGTCCACGGCCTGAACCACCCACCAAGGCGCATCGGGGCTGTGCGTACGCGCCAGCATCTCTTCCTTGGCTTTGGTGTATTCCTCCCAATGCACACGGCTTTCCATATCCATCGGTGAGAGCTTCCATTGCTTCAGCGGATCGTGGATACGCATCTTGAAGCGGAATTCCTGCTCCTCGTCGGTGATCGAGAACCAGTATTTGATCAACACGATGCCGGAACGGACCAGCATCCGCTCGAATTCAGGCACCGAGCGGAAGAACTCCTCGAGTTCTTCATCGGTGCAGAACCCCATGACGCGCTCGACACCGGCGCGATTGTACCAGCTTCGGTCGAAGAGCACCATTTCGCCGGCGGTCGGAAGATGCGGGACATAACGCTGGAAATACCATTGATGACGTTCCCGCTCGGTGGGCGCGGGCAGCGCGACCGTCCGGCAGACGCGCGGATTGAGCCGCTGGGTTACGCGCTTGATCGCGCCCCCCTTGCCGGCTGAATCCCGGCCTTCGAACAGCACCACCACCTTCAGCTTCTTATGCTGAACCCAATCCTGCAACCGCACCAGTTCGTGCTGCAGCCGGAAGAGCTCGCGGAAATAGGTCTTTCGCTCGAGCGTCTGCTCCGCCGGCTCCGACATTCCTTCGGCGACGAGATCGTCCAGCCGGTCTTCCTCCATCTGCATTTCCAGCTCTTCATCAAAGCTGTCGGCGATCTCGGCCTTAATACGGCTGAGCTGGTCCTGATGTGTTTGAGACATGGGCTTTTCCTTCCTGCGTTTTCTGACAGGAGCATGTCACTGCGAAGTTTGTGTGACGGTTCGGCTAAGCCAAAGCCGGAACAGCAACGTCCCGATCTCTTAAGCCGATGATTGCGGCGTCGAATGCGCTTCAGCCGCCGAGGCGCGCCTATAGCTGTCCCGTCCGGTACTGGTCGACAAGATTCCGGCAGGCGCGGATCGTCAATGCCATGACGGTGAGCGTCGTGCCGGCGATGCCGCTGCCGGGGAAGGCGCTGGCGTCGGTGACGATGAGGTTCGGGACATCCCAGACCTGGTTGTAGGGGTTGAGCACCGAAGCCTCCGGGGTTTCGCCCATGCGCGCGCCGCCCGTCTCATGGATTGCCGCGCCCATGCACATGGTCTTGCGGAACCATTTGCGGAACATGAAGCGGCTGAAGGCATCGGCTTCGGGAAAGGCGCCCTTGCTCATCTCCTTGAGGCCGGTGGGCGAGCCGATGAATTCGAGGTCGCCGCCGACCTCCTTGATCATCGCGATCAGCGTTTCCTCCTGCCTTCTGAGCAGCGCCTGTTCCTCCTGTCGCATGACGCAGCGGATATGCGGCACAGGAATGTTCCAGGCATCCCTACGCCTGGCGTCGAGCGTGATGCGATTGTCTGCATAGGGCAGCATGCGGCCGAAACCGAAGAAGGCGAGACGTGCATCTGCGTCTGCGGAGATCGGCGCACGGCCGACACTTCCCTGGTAGTCGAAATCGCCGCGGGCGGCATCGCCCTCGCCGAAGCGGGGAATGAAGATCCCGCCCGACGGATTGTAGAACGGGTCGGTCGGCGCGGACTCGTCGACCGCCCAACCCTTCGCCTTCGAAAAGGACCCAAAGGCGAGGCACGGAAGCTGGTCCATGAAATAGCGGCCGAGAGCGCCCGAGCTGTTGCCGAGCCCATCAGGATGATTCGCCGACGCCGAATTCAACAGCAGCCGTACGCTCTCTATCGGCGAGGCCGAAAGCACCACCGTCGCGGCGCGCGCGGTCGATACTTCGCCCGTATTGCGATCGATGAACTCCGCCCCGGTGGCGCGGCCGGTCTTCTCGTCCGTGGTGATGCGGCGAACGACGGCGTCGTAGCGGACGGTCAGTTGACCGGTGGCCTGAGCGTCTCGCAGCGGTCGCGGCATGCGGTCGGCGTCCGGCGCAATGTAACGCCAGGAGACGACGTGCCTGTCCGGCCAGCGGTTTTCGACCGCCTGCTTGAAGATCTGTTCGGCGGGCGTCAGGCTTGCCGGCTTCGCATAGATGCCGTCCGGCAAGCTCGGCACGTTATCCCTATTGCCGTAGAGGCCGAGATAAGCCTCGACCTCGTCGTAGAAAGGCACCAGTTCTTCATAGGAGACCGGCCAGTCCACACCCTTTCCGGCGCGAGAGCGGATCTTGAAATCATCGTCAGTCCAGCGCAGCAGCACCCGGCCGAAACTGTGGAGACGCCCGCCGCCCTGGCGGCCGCGGATCCAGAGGAAGGGCTCGCCCTTCGGCGTCGTATAAGGATTCTTGCGGTCGTTGACGAAGAAGTGGCTGAAACGCTCGGTAAAGAAGGCCGCGCGGGCCTGGATCGGCTGGCCCTTCAAGGTGGCCCGCGCGCGCTCCCAGATATTGATGCTGCTTGCCGGCGCCTTCTTGCGCACGGGATCGAAATCCTTCGGCCCGACGGCGGGACCGGCCTCGAGCAACAGCACCGACAGCCCCTGTGCCGTCAGTTCTTTTACCGCAAATGAACCCGCCGCGCCGGAGCCGATCACCAGCGCATCATAGACGATCTCAGACATGTCGTTTCAAATCCTGTCCTGGAGCAATCCTCAAAACGGCGCGAAACGCGCCCGGAATTGCGGGAAAACAAAGGGATGGTGCGTCACAGCCGCGATCCGTCAGCGCCGAAGAGGGAGGCCTTGGCGATATCGAGCCCGGGAGCCATGGCGTCACCGGGCTCAAGGGTGACGTCGCCCATCAGCCGGAGCGAGAGGCTTTGGTCCGCCCAGTCGAACCAGACAACGGCGTCCGAACCCATCGGCTCGACGACGGCAACGCGGCCGGGAATGGTGGGCAGGCCGCTCGCCGCCCCATCGAGCACAAGGTGTTCCGGGCGAAAGCCGAGTGTAGCAGGTCCTTCCGCCGCGGCCGCACCAAAGGAATAGCCGGAGAGATCGATGGTCAGCCCGTTGCCCAGAAAGATGGGCGCCCCGTCGCCGCGCTCGATCCGGCCCTCGATGAAATTCATGGCCGGAGCGCCAATGAAACCGGCAACGAAGAGATTGGCCGGGCGGCGGTAGATCTCGGCCGGCGAGGCGAGCTGCTGGATCACACCGTCGCGCATGATGGCGATGCGGTCGGCAAGCGTCAGGGCCTCGACTTGGTCGTGGGTCACGTAGATCATCGTATTGCCGAGGCGCTGGTGCAGCTTCTTGATCTCGACGCGCAATTCGTTGCGCAGTTTGGCATCGAGGTTCGACAGCGGTTCGTCGAACAGGAAGACATCGACTTCGCGCACCAGCGCCCGGCCGATGGCGACGCGCTGGCGCTGGCCGCCCGATAGCTCGGCAGGGCGCCGGTCGAGCAGCTTGTCGAGCTGGAGAAGGGCGGCGGTGCGAGCGACACGGGCCTCGATCTCGGCCTCCGGCAGACGGGCGACGCGAAGTCCAAAGGAGAGGTTCTTGCGGACCGACATGCGGGGATAGAGCGCGTAGGACTGGAAGACCATGCCGATGCCGCGGTCCTTCGGCTCCTCCCAGCTGACATTCTTGCCCGAGATCCAGACCTCGCCTGATGTAATGTCCTGGAGACCGGCAATGGCGTTCAAAAGCGTAGACTTGCCGCAGCCGGAAGGGCCGAGCAGCACCAGGAACTCTCGCGGCGCGATATCGATCGACATCTTCTCGATCACCGTATGGTCGCCATAGGCGATCTTCAGGTCCTTCACGGAGACGGCAGATTGCATGGAAGCGTTACCCCTTGACTGCGCCGGCCGCGATGCCGCGCACGAACCAGCGGCCGGACAGGAAATAAATGGCGAGCGGAACGATGGCGGTGAGGATCGTCGCCGCCATGTTCACGTTGTAGGTTCGCTCGCCCATCGTGGTGTTGACGATATTGTTGAGCTGCACGGTCATTGGCAGGTTGTCGCGCCCGGCAAAGACGAGCCCGAGCAGGAAGTCGTTCCAGATGCCGGTGAATTGCAGCATGGAGACCACGACGACCATCGGCACGGCAATCGGCAGCATGATCTCGAAAAAGATGCGCCAGAAGCCCGCGCCGTCGACGCGTGCCGCCTTGCAGAGCTCCTCCGGCACGCTGACGAAATAGTTGCGGAAGAGCAGCGTCACCAGCGGCAGGCCGAAGATGACATGCACGAGAATGATGCCGGCCAGCGAATTGTAGAGATCGATATTCGCCATCGCCCGGACCATCGGATAGAGGAAGATCTGGTAGGGGATCAGGCCACCGGCCATCAGCAGGCCGAAGAGCAGGTTTGCCCCGCGCGGCCGCCAAAGCGACAGCGCATAGCCATTGACGGCGCCGATGAAGACCGAGAGCGCGACCGAGGGAAGGGTGATCGCCACCGAATTCCAGAAGCCGCTGCGAATGCCGACGCAGACGGTTCCCATGCAGGCGCCCGACCAGGCGGTAGCCCAGGCAGAGAAATCGAGCGTGGCCGGCAGGGCAAAGATCTGCCCGAGCCGGATTTCGTCCATGGACTTCAGCGAGGTGACGACCATGGTGTAGAGCGGCAAAAGGAAGAAAAGCGCGGCGACGACAAGGAAGGCATAGAGGCCGATGCGCCCGGCGGTGATCTGTGCCGGCTTCGGGCCGTTTGGATGAGGACGGGCCATCACGCAGCCCCCTTTGCTTTGTCGCGCATGTGCATGATGTAGCGAAACGGAGCGACTGCGATGATCACGCCGAGGACAAGCACTGTCGCGCCTGCTGTGGCGAGGCCGAGATTCTGGCGCCCAAACAGATTGTCCATGATAAATTTCGCCGGCACCTCCGTCGCATTGCCGGGGCCGCCATTGGTCATGGCGACGACGATGTCATAGGTCTTGATCACGCCCATGGCGAGCAGCATGCCGGCCGCGGCCAGCGCCGGCCCGAGCTGCGGCAGGATGATCGAGACATAGATCCGCCAGACGGGAATGCCGTCGATCCGCGCCGCCTTCCATTGCTCGGCCTCGATGCCGCGCATGCCGGCGAGCGCAATGACCATGACGAGCCCCGCGCCCTGCCATACGCCGGCAAGCACCAGCGCATAGATCGCCATGTCGCGATTGACCACCCAGTCGAGGACGAAGCTTTCCCAGCCGAGCGAACGCACGCTCGCCTGGATGCCGAGCGTCGGATTGAGCATCCATTGCCAGATAAGCCCGGTCACCACGAAGGACATGGCGTAGGGATAGAGGAATATGGTCCTGAAGGCGCTTTCGAAGCGGATCTTACGATCCAGCGCCGCAGCCAGCAGGAAGCCCAGCAGCAAACAGCCTGCGACGTATAGGACGCCGAAGATCAACACGTTTTGCAGCGAGGCCAGCCATTTGGCGGAAGAGAAGAGCTTCGAATACTGCGCCAAGCCGACATAGGTCGAGGACGGAAAAAGCGTCGAATTGGTGAAGGACAGGCGGATCGACCAAGCCATGGTGCCGATGAAGACCACGACCGCGACGAACCATGTCGGCAGCAGGGCGATGGTCGCGGAAAGATTGGGCTTGCGTTTGATGGACATCGGCCAGCTCGTTGACGGAGTGGAAAGCAGGGCTCGGGCCGCCGCGTGAGGGGGCAGCCGGCAGCCGTGGCGTCGGATCAGGCCGACGCCACGGGTACTATCCTACTCGAAGATGGCGAAGAAATTCTCGGCCGCGGCATCTGCTTCGTTCGAGCCGCCGCTCCAGTATTCGTCGACGAGGTCGTCGAGCGCGCCGACCTGCTGGGGCGTGAGCACGATCGCCTGGTCCGGCACGATTGCGCCGGCGCTCATCAGCTCGACACCCTTCTGCGCGCAGGCGTCCAGCTTCGACTTGTCGACGTCGGCGCGCATCGGCACCGAGCCCTTCTTCAGGGCAAATTCGACCTGAACGGCCGGATCCATGACGACTTCGGCGAGAAGTTTCTGCGCCTTGTCAGTCTCGGCCTTGCCGGTCTTGGGGAACCAGAGGGAGTCGGCGATGTAGACCATGCCCTTCGACTCCGGCACGATCATGCAGCCATAATCCTTGCCCGGCTCCTTGCCGGCAACGGTGAATTCGCCCTTGGCCCAGTCGCCCATGAACTGCACGCCGGCCTTGGCGGTGATCAGCATGGCTGTCGCGTCGTTCCAGTTGCGCCCGGCTGCACCGGCATCGACATAGCCGCGCAGCTTACCGAGGATTTCAAGGGACTTCTTCACGCCTTCGACGGATGCCGGGCTCTTGTCCTTATCGACATAGATCTTCAGGAAGCCGTCGATCCCGACCTGCGAGAGCAGGATCATGTTGAAGACCTTGGTTTGCTGCCAGGGCTGGCCACCCCAGGCGACCGGAACCCGGCCGGCAGCCTTCAGCTTGTCGAGATCGGCAAAGAGCTCGTCCCAGGTCTTGGGCTCCTGCCCAATGCCGGCCTTCTCGAAGGCTTCCTTCGAATAGAAGAGCCAGCTTTCACCATGGGCGCCGGTCGGCGCAAGATAGACCTTGCCGTCATAGGAGATGAGATCGTGGATCGATTTCGGCAGGGCGTCAGCCCATTTGCCGGCGGTGGCGACGTCGTCGATCGGATTGAACAGGCCCTGGTTGATGAAATCAGCGGCAGCGAGGCCGATGACGCCCTGCTTGGCCCCGGGCGCGTCACCCGCGACGATACGGTTCTGGAAGGCGGCATCGGCCGCACCGAAGCCGGCGATCGAGGAATCCTTCCAGACGCCGCCGCGCTTTTCGAACTCGGTCTTGATGACGTTGAGCGCGGCTGCTTCGCCGCCCGACGTCCAGGACGACATGATCTCGATCGTCGGCTTGTCCTCGGCATGGGCCGAGGCAGACAGGCCGGCGAATGCCACGCCGGCAAGAAAAAGCTTCATCATGGTCTTCATTGTTCCACCTCTTGAAAATGCCCTCTTTGCGGGGCGTTCGTTGTTTTAGGGATGACTGTCAGCGATAGATCGGCAGGAGCCCCTGCCGGACGAGGGTGAGCCCGTTGGCGATGTCGCGGACGGGATCCGGCGCGGCATCGAGTTCGAGGATCGCCCAGCCTTCATAGGCCCGGTCGCGCAGCAGCCGGATCCAGGCCGGCCAGTCGACCCGTCCGAGGCCGAAGCTGCAGAAATAGGGCTGGTGGCGTTCATGGATGTGCTTGTCGATCGGCGTGTCGGCGGGCATCGGGCCGCGCGCATCCTTCCAGTGGGCGATGATCATGCGCTCGTGATGGCGATCGACGAGCTGGACGGGATCGGAGCCGGCCACGATGATGTGGGCGGTATCCGGGCACATGTGCACATAGGCCGGGTCGGTGAGAAGCATCATCAGATCGACGTCGCGCGCGGCGGCAAAGATCGAGTGCGCCTCGGTGTGCAGCGCCAGCCGTACGCCCCTGGCATAGAGGGTCGCGCCGAGCCGGTTCAGAAAATCGGCGATCACCTTGGCGCGATCGAAATCATGGAACTGCACCGGCTGGGCGCCGAGCGTCTGGCGTAAGGGCGCGCCGATCACCATGATGTCGCTGCCGCAGGCTTTCAGGAAGTCGGCATATCGTTCCGCCTTGTCGATCAGCGCGCGCTGGGCCTCGGGCTCGGCGAAGTCGCCGGCCGCCTCAAGTTCCGCGAAGAAGCCGCTGCACAGCGTCAGACCGCGTCTTGCCAGCTCGGCCGCGAAGGCATCGACGGATCCATAGGTCTTGATCGCGTCCTGCCAGTTGAAGGGAGAGAAGGTCAGCTCGACGCCGGTAACGCCGGAGGCCTGGACGCCGTCGAGGATCTTGTCCCAGAAGGCGCGCGGCTCGGCGCGTGCATAGTCGACGATCGCGTCATGGCTATCGACGTCCCAAAAGCCGGGATGGAAGAATGTCACGAGATCGACGCCGAAGCGCAGCCTGTCGTCAGCAGCCATAATCACTCCCTTTTCAAGGCATGACCTATCCGTTTGCGGAAGGGCCGTTCCGCATTCATAAGTCGTATAATTTTCAATGCATTAGCGAATGGCAATCGTTTGCCATGATTAGATAATAGCCAAGCTGTTTTTTTACGCAAGCGGTTTTTGGCAAACGTTTGCTATAAGCTGCCACTTGTCTTAGAGTTGCAAACAAAAGCATCCCGGAGAAAGAAAGAACCGTGAACAAAAACAAGGATGTAGTCGGGGAGGATCAATCAGGCGCGTTGATGGCCGATGTCGCGCGGCTCGCCGGCGTTGCGATATCGACAGTGAGCCGGGCGCTCGCCAATCCCGGACGGGTCAACGAAAAGACGCGCGCCAAGATCAATGCCGCAGCCAGGCAACTGGGCTACACCCCGAACGCGATGGCGCGCGGTCTCAGGGTCGGCAAATCCAATATCATCATGATCATTCTGCCGGGATCGCTCTACTATGGCGCTTCCCAGGTCATTCCGCAGGTGCTGCAGAGTATCAATAAATCGCTGATCCAGGGCGGCTACAACCTGATGATCGCCAACCTCGACCGCGACGAGATTTCCGAACGGCACATTCTCGACCTCGCCTTCGGCGGCAGCGTGCGCGGAGCCATCATCCTGTCGTCGAAGCTTCCGGAGGTTGACGGACGCTCGCTGGCCAACTCCGGCCTGCCGATCGTGTCGATGCTGCTCGACATGAGCGATGCCGGCCTGCAGAGCGTCGTTACCAACGACCGCGAAGCCGTGCGCGACGTCACAGCCGAATTGATCCGACTGGGTCATCGACGGTTCTTCTATCTTGCAGGGCCTGAAGGCAATTATCACGATGTCGAGCGTTACGGCGGCGTGCTCGAGGCGCTCGAGGCGGCAGGATTGTCCGAGGATTCGGTGCATCGCTCGGGTGGTCATCTCGATTATCAGCACGGCTTCGACATTGGTGTCCAGGCGGCGGATGATTTCGCCGAGTTGACCGAGAAACCGACAGCCGTCATCGCGACCAGCGATGACATGGCCATTTCATTTGTCAGCCGTATCCAACGGACGGGCCTAAGTATTCCCGGTGATGTGTCCGTCGTCTCCTTCGACGGCTCCCCCGTCTGCGAATTTTGCTCTCCGCCACTCTCGACGATCAAGCAGCCGGTGGAAGAGATGGGGCGCGCCGCGGTGGATCTCCTCTTCGACGCCATTGGCCAGAGGCAGAATACGGCGACGGTTCGTACCGTCATCCGCAGCAGCCTGATCTTGCGGGAGAGCATCGCTGCTCCGAAGAACTGACGGAGCCGGCCGCGGCGAGGGGATTACCCTCGACATCAATCAAAATCCGCCGCTTGATCCTCGGTACTTCGATCTCTTGTCGGTCGACGCCATTACAGCCCTACAGTGTTCAGCGTAAACTGTTGGTTTGGCGACAGAGGGATATTTTAGTTGTCAGTAATACAATCATCCGGCAACATGATCGGCTAACTTCTAGAATTGAGTAATATTGCCACCAGCACGTTGGGGAGACGGGCATGTGTGCAGAGCTTGTCGAGCGCCGATTGGCGGCTATCCTGGCCGCCGATGTGGTAGGCTACAGCCGTCTCCTGGAAGCCAACGAAGAGGAGACGCTTAACGCCCTTCGTCAGCATCGCCGCGAGCTCTTCGATCCCGCTGTCGCGACCCACGGCGGGCGTATAATCAAGGTGATGGGCGACGGTTTCCTGGTCGAGTTCGGCAGCGTGCTCAGTGCTGCACGATGCGCAGTCGAAATCCAGCGCGGCATGCTGGAGCGCAACATGGGGATTCCAGCGGACAGGCACTTTGCGTTTCGAATAGGCTTGAATCTGGGCGACATCGTCTTCGATGCGGATGACTTTCATGGGGACGGCATTAATGTGGCGGTCCGGCTACAAGCCCTTGCAGATCCTGGCGGCATTGCCTGTTCGGCGGCTGTGCGCCACGAAGTCGGAAACAAGCTCGGCCTCGATTTCGCGGACCAGGGCGCCAAGACCGTCAAAAACATTTCCCGCCCGGTCCATGTCTATTTTGCCGATTGGGGCAATGTCGCCTCCGGTGAGGAGGTGCCGCTTGCCGCAAGCGGGCACACGCGCGCACCCGTCAACAAGCCATCGGTTGCAATCCTGCCATTTGCCAACATCAGCGACGATCCCGCCCAGGAGTTTTTCAGCGACGGCATCACTGAGGATATCATCACTGACCTCTCGAACGTTTCAGGCCTGTTTGTACTGAGCCGCAACACCGTCTTCACATGGAAAGGCCGCAGCGAGAACCTGCAGCGCATCGCCAGGGAACTCGGCGTTGCCTATATCGTAGAGGGCAGCGTCCGCAAGGCCGGCAACCATGTGAGGATCAATGCTGAATTGATCGACGCAGCCAGCGATGGCCACGTGTGGGCGGCGCGTTACGACCGCGACCTCACCGACATCTTCGAAGTGCAGGACGAGATCACGAAGGCGATCGTCGAGCAACTAAAGGTCAAGCTACTCCCGGAGGAAAAGAAGGCAATCGAGCAGGCGCCGACAGAGAGCGTTGAAGCTTATACGCACTTCCTCAGGGGGCGCGAGTACTATCACATTGCCTCGCGCTCAAACCATTTAATGGCCAGACAGAGTTTCGCGAGAGCTATCGAATTGGATCCGGACTATGCCCGCGCCTATGCGGGCGTCGCGGTTTGCGATGCGCGTCTGCGGTCCCAGTTCGGCGTACAGATCCCGGTGAAGGACATTCTTGCCAACACCGCAATGGCGCTCGCTATTGATCCTAATCTGGCAGAGGCACACGCGGCCAAAGGGTTTGCGTTGGCCGTCGCCGGCAATCGCGCTGAAGCCGTTTCCGCATTCGAGCAGGCTTTATCGCTCGACGCCGATTGCCACGAGGCGAACCGGTATTATGCCGAATTTTGCGTCACCGACGGTCAGTTCGAGCTGGCGGCCACCTACTTTCAGCGTGCAATGGAAATCAAGCCTGCCGATTATGGTGCGCCGACCATGCTTGTGCACGTCTTTCGTTCACTCGGGCAAACAGACAAGGCCAATAGTTATGCTTGGATCGCGTTGAAAAAGGCGGAGGAAGAATTGCGGCTACATCCGGAGAATGCCAATGTTGCCTGTCTTGGAGCAACCGTGCTCGCCTTTCTCGGTGTCCGCGATCGGGCACTGGAGTGGCTGGCCCGCTCACTGGCGACTGATCCCAACGACATAAACATTCAGTACAACGCCGCCTGCACTTATGCGCTGCTTGGCGAGATTGACCGAGCGATCGAGGTGCTGGAAGCCTGGATGCCTCAGGTCGGCGCCGAGATGCGGCTGTGGTTCAAGAACGATTCCGACCTCGATTCCATTCGCAGTCACCCGCGCTATTCGAGATTGGTTGAACTGTCTGAATAACGCCTCGTACATTTGGCAGGCTGGCGCTAATACTATTTCATTACTTGCTAAAATTCTCGCGAGCGCCGAAGGTCAACTTAAACTGGCATCATAAAAGTCTTTTGAGGGGAAGCGGATGAGCACCCGGTTCAGACTTTTTGTACAGCCTCCATTTGAAGATGCTCGGTCCAGTCCCGAGATTGTCGAAGTGTCGTCTCCGCTGGGTAGCCTGACAGCTGGTCCGGCCGACGATCGCATGTTCGTTGTAGAGCCGGTCGGCAAGACCGGTCCTTACGGTGTGAACCGCGGACCGCTCGGAACGCCGTACATGTATCTGCCGCCCTGGACCGGGAAAATCCTTCAGCCGGCCAACCCCGATGGGTGCGGCAATTTCGACTATCTTCGACCTTCAATGGCTGGCTTCGAAGCCGCGCATGTTTTTGGTTGCGTGCGATTCACACTGGATGTGTGGGAGCGCTATCTCGGCCAGCCGCTCACCTGGCATTTTCGCGATCATTACGACCGTCTGGAAATCTCGATCCTGCCGCGATGGGACAACGCTCAATACGGCTATGGTTTCCTCGAAGTTGGGAGCCAGTTCGAAAACGACGGGCGCGTCCTTCCCTTCAGCCTGGATTTTGACGTCATCGCTCATGAGGTGGGGCACGCGATCATCTTCAGCGTACTGGGCGTGCCGCGGCCGGGGACCGAGTACCCGGAATATCTTGGTTTCCAGGAGGCCTTCTCCGACTGCGTGTCGCTGATCGCGGCCATGCATTTTCCGTCCGTGATCGACAATGTTCTCGCGGAGACGCGCGGCAACCTTTATCGGGCAAATCGCCTAGCGCGCTTCTCGGAATTTTCGCCACATCGCCAGATACGGTCGGCAAACAACAAAAGGACGATGGCCGACTTCGCACATGAGTGGAAGGACGAGCATGAACTCTCGCAACCGCTCACCGGCGCGATATTCGATATACTCGTCGATATCTTTCACGAGAGCCTGGTGGCGCGAGGCCTTATCTCACGGGCCGTCGAAGATCTCTCCGATATTGCCGAATTTGATCCGGCTGCCGAGGCACCCGTGCAGCACGCTTTCGACCGCGCTTTCGCGCGGAACTCAGATGGTTTTGTCGAAGCACTGCTCGACGCACGCGATATCGTCGGGATGTATCTGGCGGAAACCTTGTGGGCTCTCGCTCCCGATTTTCTGGACTACGGCGATGTCGCGAGGACGGTGCTGGCGATCGATCGGGACGAAAGCAGCGGCCAATTCGCAAGGATTATCAGCAGGAACTTCACGCGACGGGCGATCGGCGAGTTGCACGCCGGCGCGCACCTCAAAGGCGGCGAGCATCGCAGCCATGTCCTTTCTGCGCGGACATTGCTGCCGATAGATTATCTAGAGCTTCCGAGGATGAGTTATCGCGAAAAAGTTCTGCTGTCGAGATTAAGCATCGGTCAATAATCAGGTAGATGGAGGCAGACGTGGCAGACAATGAAACCTTGCTCGGCATATCGGCGATACATCTATTCGGGCGCCCGCTTAGCGATCTGATCCTTAGAGGCGGCCCCATTTATCAGGGTCTAAGCGTACCAATAGCAGGAAGAAACAATTTCCTGAGGGACCAGCTTGGTTCAGACGACGCGGTTATGGCGCGAATTTTTGCTTTCTCATTCGAAGGAACATTCGTTGAACTTGGTCGACCAGTGATCTTCGTTGTCCACGGCCCCGGGGCCGACCCCGACGATCCACCCCCAAGGAACGTGGCAGGTGATATCGAGTACGACAGATTGTCTCGGTCCCCTGGCTCGAGTGCGCGAACCGGTCTTGGTTCCCAAATCGGAGCTCTTGCTAAGGACATGAGGGTCTGGATTTACGACAAGAGCGATGTCTCAATGAGGCTCGATGCCGAAACCGGAACCTTTGAGCAAATTCTGCTGTCGGTCGAGGTTTCTGCTGATCCCCGAGGGATGACGAGCGGCGCAATGTCCAGATCGGGCGGTGCCCTGTCCCGCTCTGGTGGCGTGATGTCAAGATCAGGCGGGTTCATTCCGCGCAGATCTGGCGACAACGATTGATCTGAATATAGGACGGACTAGGGAGGACAACATGTCTACCGCAACCCCAAAAGTTACAATCGAGCGCCTGGAGCCTGAGACTGTAGTTGCTCCACTACTAGTTCGAACGCCTTTCAAAATTATGGGCTCCGGCCTAAGCAATAAATTATATATATATATATCTACTCAACCAAACGGCAGTGATGATGTTTCGAACCCAAATGGTGTCATTGATGAAACGGTCTATAAAATTAAGATTTTTAGGGATTCTTCTGCCTCGAGTACAGACAGGATACTATCATTAATTGTTAAGCCGGAGCTTGATGCTGGCCCATTCAAGCCGGAAACAGAATTTTTTGTTGCCATAAAACTGGATGATGTGAATGGTAAGTTTGAAGCTGCGTTAAAAACATTCAAGCTTGCCTGACTTCGAGATCGCTTTGTCGATTACTGGTTGAGGTCCACCGGCCTTGAGCGCCGTCCAGCGCTTGCGGCCGTCTGGCGACCTGCAACGGATAGGCACGCGATAGAACGCGGATGCACTCCATCAAAACTTCGTCTGACCCCATCAATCGACGCGTCGTGCTACGAAAATCACAACGCCGGGCGATCTGAAACTTCAGATCTGCGCGGTGGAATTCTGAAATTCAGAGCACGCATATGGACCTCTCGAAGATCAAGACGCTGATCGACTTTGTCGGACGATCGAACATTACCGAGCTGACCGTGACCGAAAAGGACGTGACGGTTCGGATTTTCCGCACGTCGCAGGGTCAGGAGGCTACTGCCGAGCCCCAGCAAAAGGCAGGATCGACGACGAGCGTTGTCCATGATGCTGGCTCCAATGCACCGTCGAGGCTCGAGAAAACTTCCTATGCGGTGAAGGCGCCCGTCTTCGGCGTTCTGCACCGGACCCCGGCGCCCGGCGAACCGCCATTCGTCACAATCGGCGACGAGGTGGAGGAGGGGCAGACCCTTTTCATCATCGAGGCAATGAAGGTCTTCAACACGATCGCTGCGCCGCGCTCAGGGCGCATCATGCATCTCACCGAAGTCGACGATGCCGAGGTCGAGACCGGCGATCTGCTGGCGGAGATTGCCTGATGCCGGAAAGGCCCGAACAATCCGCGGCCGGCCGCTTCGATACCGTCCTGATCGCCAATCGCGGGGAGATCGCAGCCCGGATCCAGCGCGCCTGTCGCGAACTCGGCCTGAAGACGGTCGCCATCTGCTCCGAGGCCGACAGGCAAGCGCCTTACGGCAAGACCGCAGACAGTTTTCTGTGCATCGGCCCGTCGACTGCCGCCAAGAGCTATCTCAATCAGGATGCCATCCTTCTGGCGGCGCGTCTCGCCGGTGCCGGCGCCGTTCATCCGGGTTACGGTTTTCTATCGGAAAACGCCGCCTTCGCCGACGCCGTCGAAAAAGCGGGGCTGATCTTCATCGGTCCGACCACCTCCTCGATTGCGACCATGGGCGACAAGATCTCGGCAAAGCGCGCGATGATGGCGGCCGGCGTGCCCTGCGTTCCCGGTCCGGACACCGCGCTGCCCGATGATCCCGCCACGATCGAGCGCATAGCGCTGGAAATCGGATATCCTGTCATCATCAAGGCAGCCGGCGGCGGCGGCGGACGCGGCATGCGCGTCGTGCCAAAGGCCGACGTGTTGCATGAAGCAATCGCTCTGACGCGAGAAGAGGCCCGCCAGGCCTTCGGCTCACCATCGCTCTACATGGAGAAATTCCTCCAGCATCCGCGTCACATCGAGATCCAGGTTATTTGCGACGATCACGGCAATGCCGTGTGGCTCGGACACCGGGATTGCTCGATGCAGCGCCGCCATCAGAAAGTGGTGGAGGAGGCGCCGGCGCCGGGGATCGCGTCCGACATCATCCAGCCGGTCGGCCTGGCTTGCGTGCAAGCCTGCCTCCAGATCGGCTACCGGGGCGTCGGAACCTTCGAATTCCTCTATGAGGATGGCGCTTTCTATTTCATCGAGATGAACACGCGACTTCAGGTCGAGCATCCCGTCACCGAAATGACGAGCGGCGTCGATATCGTCCAGGCGCAGATAAGGGCAGCTCAGGGTCACGTTCTGGATCTCAACCAAGGCGATGTAACATGCGAAGGCCATTCCTTCGAATGCCGTATCAACGCCGAGGATCCGGAAACCTTCCTGCCATCGGCGGGTGTCGTCACCCATCTGGCTTTGCCCGTCGGGCTGGGCATTCGCGTCGATACGCATATTCATGCCGGCTACAAGGTCTCGCCCTATTACGATTCGCTGATCGCCAAGCTGATCGTGCATGCGCCGACGCGGACGGAAGCAATGGCAAGAATGCGCGAAGCGCTTGCCGGCACTGAGGTCGAGGGGATTTCCACCAATATCCACTTCCTGCGCGCCCTGTTCGAGGACGGCGCATTCGCGCGCGGCGAGACGGACATTCACTATCTCGAACAATGGCTGAAGCTGCGGAGGGCGGCATGAGCGCGATCGATTTCAGCGATCCGGCGACGATCGCATTGCTCACCGAGGCGCTGATGGCCGCAGGCGTGGACGGTCTTGAAATCTCCCGGCCGGACGGACAGCTTCGCATCGTCGTCGCCGGAAAAGACGGCGCCCGGATCAGCTCGACCGGAGCGACGCCCCGTGTTCCCGGTTTGGCTTCCGGCTCCGCATCGGTGGTTGTGAAGGCGCCGATGGCCGGCCGCTTCCATGTCGAGCATCCCGCCTCCGCCGCGCCGCAAAATCTGCCGCGCTCCGTATCCGAAGCGGATATCGTCGGCTTTGTCGGGGTAGGGCATATCCTGCTTCCCCTTCGCGCCAGCCGTTCCGGTGTTTTGACCAGGCTGCTCGCAGAACCCGGCGCACCGGTCGGCTTCGGTGATCCTCTGTTCGAAATCGAGCTCCAGTCATGATCGTCACGACGAACAGACATGCATCGCAACGCGAGATCGTTCCGGTCACCAAAAACCTGGCGCGGGTTTCCTCGATCGGCGCCAGATCCTTCCTGCTCGAGGCGCCAGGCGACTTCGACCTTATCGCGCAGCGGCGGATCTGGGCTCTGTCCCAGACTGTGAAAGGTTGGACGGACCTTGCGGAAAACATCCCGGGCATGACCAATCTGCTGGTGATCTTCAAGGAGACCCCCGAAGATCCCGATGCGGTGGTCGCCCGGCTGCTGGAGGCATGGGAGAATGCCCGTAGCATCGATCTCAAGGGCAAGACCATCGAGATCCCCGTCCAATATGGCGGCGAACATGCGACGGATCTTCCAGCCCTTTGCGATCTCTCAGGCTTGAGCGACCGCGAGGTCGTCCGCATCCATCATGAAGCGACCTACCGTGTGTTCGCCTTGGGCAGCGCTCCCGGTTTCGGTTATCTGCATGGTCTCGATCCGCGCATCTACATGCCGCGAAAGACCGTGCCCTCGCTGAAAATGCCGAAGGGCTGCGTGACCATCGGCGGCATGCAGACCGGCGTCGCCATGCTCACAGGTCCGAATGGCTGGAATTCCATTGGCTTCGCGACGCTTGAGATGTTCGACCCCAGGTCACCGACCCCCGCCATGATGGCGCCGGGAGATACGGTGCGGTTCCTGCCAGCAGGGATTGAGCTATGATCGAGATCTTGGAAAGCGGCCCGTTCAATACAGTGCAGGATCTTGGCCGCCCCGGCTATCGCGACATCGGCGTATCGGCGAGCGGCGCAATGGATCCGCTCGCGGTCCGGATCGGCAACATTCTCGTCGGCAATGACGAAGATGCCGCCGCGATAGAGGTGCAGACGTTCCCGTTCAGCCTGCGTTTCGAGCGGCGCGTGGTCTTTGCCGTTACCGGTGCCGACGGCAATCCCGATCTGGATGGATCGGAACTGCTTCCCTGGTGCGCCTATCTCGCGGAGCCCGGACAGGTTCTCGGACTGACACAGCCCCCGCGGCTTGCACGCTCCTATGTTGCGCTCGGAGGCGGGCTGGATATCCCAGTTGTCATGGGCTCGCAAAGCACATCGCTCCGCGGTGGCTTTGGTGGCAATGCCGGCCGGCCCCTGGCGAAGGGCGATCGGATCGCGGTCGGCGAGGACGCAGAGATGGTCATGTTGCCGGCCTCTGGTCTCGCCGTCGTCGAACCGGCCGTGGCGCTGCGCGATGTCTTCCCGGCCACTGTCGACGGCGCTTTGCCGATCCGCGCCCTGCCGGCCGGCGAGCATGATCTTTTCGCCGGAGATGGCGAAGCCTTCTGGAGCCAGACCTGGAGGATTTCCTCCCGAAGCGACCGGACGGGCTACCGCTTATCAGGCGAGCCGATCACGCCGACAGCATCCATCGAGATGCGCTCCCACGGCGTCGTGCCCGGCGTGATCCAGGTTCCGCCCGGCGGCGAACCGATCGTGCAAATGAGCGATGCCAACACCGCCGGCGGATATCCGAAGATCGCCGGAGTGATCGAATGCGATCTCTGGCGGCTCGGGCAAGCCCGCATCGGCGCCCGCCTGAATTTCGTTCGCTCGACGCATGCGGAGGCGCGCACGGTGGAACAGGCTGTCGCCCGCTATGTCGAAGACGTCAGGCAGACATCCCGAATGGTCAAGCGCGCCTTGAAGGCGATGGCCTGATGCGTGTCGCCCAACAGGCCGTCAAAAGGAGGAACTGATGAAGATCGATCTGAATTCCGATATGGGCGAAGGATTTGGTCCCTACCGGCTGTGCGATGACGAAGCGATGATGAAACTCGTCTCGTCGGCCAACATCGCCTGCGGTTTCCACGGCGGCGACCCGGAGATCATGGGGCGCATGGTCCGGCTTGCGAAGCTGAACGGCGTCGGCATCGGCGCGCATCCCGGTTTGCCTGATCGGCTCGGCTTCGGCCGGCGCGAAATACCGTTTCCGGCAGATGAGCTTCGCCAGCAGATGCTCTATCAGTTGGGGGCTCTAATGGCGATCGCCAAAGCCGAGGGTGTCACTGTCTCTCATATCAGCTTCCACGCGGCCATGGGCAATATGGTCAATCGCGATCCTGCGCTGGCCGATCTGATGATGGATGCGATCGCCACGGTGGACGCGGGTCTCGTCGTCTTCGTCACCCATGGCAGCGAGATTCAGCAGGCGGCCAAACGCGCACGTTTGAAGACGTTGGCGCTTTTCCTTGCCGACCGGGCCTATGACGCCGGCGGAAAACTCGTCGCGCGCGGGCTGCCGGGGGCCGTCATCAAGGACGAAGCCGCAGTGCGTGCACGTGTGCGGCAATTCCTCCTCGAAGGCACGGTCGAGACGATCGACGGGGCGGTGATCGCAATGCCGGCCCGCTCCATTCTCGTCCACAGCGACACGCCCGGCGCCCTTGAGCTTGCCGGCATCGTGCGCGGTGAGATCGAAGCCACGGGTGCCGCGCTCGCGCCTGCCGCCGAACTCGCCGACTGACGCAATCCCGATCGCCCGCGGGCGATTTCCCGTTCCCATCTCTCATCGAAGGACCATGTCGATGTCCGTCATCGCTGACCGCCTGAAAAACGTCTCCATCTCCGCATCCGCCGCCATGACCCAGCGGGCCAGGGAACTTGCCGCCCAAGGCATCAAGGTCGTCAGCCTCTCGTCCGGCGAGCCGGATTTCCCCACGCCGGCCCACGCGATTGAGGCGGCCCATGCGGCAGCTCTTGCCGGCGACACGAAATATCCGCCGATGGACGGCACACCGGCGCTGAAGGCCGCCATCATCAGGAAGTTCAAACGGGACAATAATCTCGACTACGATGCCAGCCAGATCGTCGTCTCGGGCGGCGGCAAGCAGGTGATCTTCAACGCCATGCTGGCAACCTGCAATCCGGGCGACGAGGTCGTCATCCCCACACCCTCCTGGGTCAGCTATGCCGATATCGTCAAATTCGCCGGCGGCGTCCCGGTCGCTGTTTCCTGTCACGAGCAGGGCGGCTTCAAGCTGCGTCCGGAGGATCTGGAGGCAGCGATCACGCCGCGCACCAAATGGCTCTTCCTGAATTTCCCGAACAATCCGACCGGAGCAGCCTGCTCCAGGGCGGAGATGGCCGCCATCGCCGAGGTCATGCTGCGACATCCCAACGTCTGGATCATGACGGACGATATCTACGAACACCTGGTCTATGACGACTTCCAGTTCTGCACGATCGCGGAAGTCGAGCCCAGGCTCTATGATCGCGTCCTGACGATGAACGGCGTCTCCAAGGCTTACGCAATGACAGGCTGGCGGCTCGGCTTTTGCGCCGGGCCGAAAGACCTGATCTCCGCCGTCAGCAACGTCAACGGCCAGAATGGCGGCGGCATCGCGACGCTGACCCAGGCTGCGGCGACCGCCGCCTTGGACGGGCCGCAGGATCTCTTGAAGGAGCGTGCCGCGATCTACAAGGAAAGACGCGACTTCGTCCTCGCCAGATTGTCGGAGGTGGAAGGGCTGCGCTGCCATAGGCCCGAGGGCGCCTTCTACATCTATCCCAACATTTCCGGGCTGATCGGCAAGACCAGCAAGGGCGGTCGAAAGATCGACACCGACGTCGATTTCGTTATGGCGCTCATCGACGAGCATCATGTCGCGACCGTGCAAGGGGCGGCTTACGGAATGAGCCCCTTTTTCCGGATTTCCTACGCCACGAGCATGGAAAAGCTCGGCGAAGGATGCGCCCGCATAGCTCAATTCTGCAAGGATATGCGCTGATCGGCGTCGCGCCTCTGGTTTAGCTTTTCAGCCGCGCCGTCAACTCGAGAAGGATGTCGCGGACGGCGAGGGCCGGTTCCGACAAGGGATTCTGGTCGGAAACGCACAGCGACAGTGTTTCTTCGATCCGCGGCGAGACGAGCCGGCAGATCAGCGGCTCACTCGATTCCGATACGATACGGTCGGCGATGGCTTTCGGCATGATCGTGGCGCCGAGACCGCTGCCCACCGCGCGGGCCAGAGTGCGGACGATTTCGACTTCCGCCACGACCTTCAAATTGGTGCGGGTGCGCGTGAAGGCGGTATCGACCGCGCGGCGGACGAAATTGTAGGCCGGCGGCAACAGCAGCGGTATTCCGTCGAGAGCATTGAGCGGAACCGGTTTCGCATCCGCTTCGATCGCAAAGTCCCGATGCGCGACAAGGAAAAACTCTTCGCTCAGGATCGGCTCGAACCGAACGCCCTTGATCGGTCCTGTTCCATGGAGAAGCGCCATCTCCAACCGGCCGTTCATGATCATCTGGCTATAGGTCTGGCCGACGCTTTCGGTCAGATGCAGCAGAATACCGGGATGTCGTTTGCGGGTCTCCGCCAGGAGGTCGACCGACAGCGTGGCCGCACTGCTGAACGGCACCAGACCGACGGACACACGGCCGGCAAGCGAATTGCCGGCTGCCGATGCATCCGCTTGCGCCTGCTCCATCTGCCGAAGGATAATCTGCGCATGGCGATACACCGCGTGTCCCGCATCGGTCATGCTGACACCCTGCTGGCTGCGGATCAGCAGCTTGTGGCCGAAATGCTCCTCCAGTGCCGCAAGCTGCTGACTGAGAGCCGGCTGGGCGATATGCAGAAGGTCCGCCGCTCGCGTGATGCTGCCGCTGTCGACGATCACGATGAAAGATTTGAGGCGTCTGATGTCCATGAGGATCGGGGTACCGTTCTGATCTGCGCTGCTTACATGTTTGCAGACGCGCATTGCTTTTGCAACGCGACGCGGTCGCTGGCAGCCCGAGGCAGAGATACTGCGAGGTGATGCTGAGACCACCTCTTTCTCTTCTTCCAGCAGCCCTCCCGGCTCCATAACCGTTGCTTATTGCTCCAGAGATAATCGGTCTTAGGCAAGGGGTTAAAGCTTCGCTACTGTCTCAATCAACAACAAGGGAACGACAATGCCATTCTCCGACTACAAGACCGCACTGGTGACCGGCGCATCCTCCGGTATCGGCGCAGCCGTGGTTGAGCGGCTCCGCCGGGAGAACATCGAGGTCCATGCCGTTGCCCGCAGTGCCGAAGCGCTGCAGCAGCTGGCTGCGCGGACGGGCTGCGTCGCCCACGTCATCGACGTGGCCGACCGTCAGGCCATGGCCGAGCTCACCCGTCGGGTGGAGTTCGATATTCTCGTCAACAATGCCGGTGTCGACCGGCCGAAGAAGTTCCTGGAGGCCGACGAGGGCGATATCGATCTCATCGTCGACGTCAATCTCCGGGCGGTCCTGCACATCTGCCGGATGGTCGTGCCGGGCATGGTGGCGCGCGACCGCGGGCATGTCATCAACATCTCGTCGATCGCCGGCGCCTACAATTTCGGCGGCAACTCATCCTATCACGCCACCAAGGCAGGGGTGAGCATGCTGTCCAACCAGCTACGCATCGACGCTTTCGGCAAGCGGGTACGGGTCACGGAAATCTGCCCCGGCCGGGTCGCCACTGATATCTTCAATCACGTCCACGGCGATGACCCCAGCATCCGCGAACGGTTCATCGACGGCTTCGAACTGCCGCAGGCGGCCGACATCGCCGACGCGATTGCCTTCGCCATAGCAGCCCCCGTCGCCGTCAATATCGGGCACATGGAGATCACGCCGACGCTACAGGTTATGGGCGGGCTGCAGACGGCAAAGCCCCAGCCTTCGGCGAAGCCGGATCAATCCGCTGCGGCGAAGACGGATCAATCCGGGGAGCCAAGCCCGTGAGCGGTTTCGACCTTTCGGCAATCCTGGGAAATCCGGAATATACCGCCATGCTGCTGCATGGCATCGAGATGACCTTCATCATCTATGCCGGCTCCTGGTCGATGGCGATGGCGCTGGCGCTTCTGCTGCTGGCTTTGCGTTTGTCGCCCTTTCGCTTCGGCGATCCGTTAGTCGCCGCTTACGTCTCCTACCACCGGAACGTCCCGACCCTGGTTCAGCTCATGCTGTGGTACTTCGGGATTTTCACGCTGATGCCGAGCGGGGTAGCCGAATGGCTGGCAGTCCATAATGCGGAGGCCATCTTCGCGGTGATCGGGCTCGGGCTCTGCCAGGCGGCTTATTTCAGCGAAGATCTTCGGTCCGGCGTGCGCTCGGTCAGTCCCGGCCAAATGCAGGCAGCGCGTGCGCTTGGCCACGGCTATGTCTCCGCGATGCGTTTCGTCATCATGCCGCAAGGCGTGCGCAACGCGCTGCCGCCGCTCATCAATCACAGCGTTTCCTTGTTCAAGAACAGCAGTCTCGCCGTTGTCATCGGAGCCTCGGAGCTGACCCATGCGGTCAAGGAGATCGAGAACCTCAGCTTCCGGACCTTCGAGATCTACCTGGTCGGCACGGTTCTCTACCTTTTCTTCTCGCTCGTGATCATGAGCATCGGCGCCTATCTGTCGATGCGCACCGATCCTGCCAGGAGCGCGCGCGCATGATCCACGACATGATCGCCATCGTTCGAGACTACTGGCTGCTGCTGCTGATCGGCCAATATCCCAATGGGCCGCTTGGCGGGCTCGCCAATACGCTGATCCTTTCGGCGCTCAGCATCGCTCTCGCCTTTCCGGTCAGCATCCTGTTCGCATTGGCGCGGCTCTCCAAGTCGCCACTGCTGCGTTGGCCGGTCACTGCGCTGGTCTATTTCACCAGGGGCGTGCCGCTGCTGATGCTCATCCTGTGGAGCTATTTCCTCGTTCCGCTGCTGACCGGCGCCGATGTACCGAGCTTCGTGACGATGCTGACGACACTCGTGGTCTATCAGAGCGCGTTCCTGAGCGAAGTCGTCCGTGCCGGCATCGTCGCGCTCGGACCGGGCCAGATGGATGCGGGGCGTGCGCTTGGCCACGGCTATCTCGGTGCGATGCGCTTCATCATCCTGCCGCAGGCGCTCTACAACATGATCCCCAGCATCATCTCCACCTTCGTCTCGACGATCAAGGACACGACGCTCGGCTACGTGATCAACGTGCCGGACCTGACCTTTGCCGCAAGCCAGGTCAACAACCAGCTCCTGACCCAGCCTTTCCAGGTCTTCCTCATTCTGGCGATCGTCTACTTCGCCATCTGCTGGACGCTCACCTACTTCGCAAATCGCCTCGAGCGGAGCATCACGCGGCGGCGTGCGGGACTTTCCAACCTTCCCTCTGCCGCCTTGGTCGCGCCATCGAAAATCATATCGGAGCAGCTATGACCATGTCAGTTTCAGCACAGGAATTGCAGACGATCCGGCTTTCGCAGGTCTGCAAGAGCTACGGCGACTACCCGGTCCTGAAGGACATCGATGCGCAGGTGACACGCGGCGAAGTCGTGGTCATCTGCGGGCCGTCCGGTTCGGGAAAATCGACGCTGATCCGCACGATCAATCGCCTCGAGGAGATCAACAGCGGATCGATTACGCTCGACGGGCAAAACATTCACGCCGCCATGCGGGCGAAGGAACTCAATGCACTGCGCAGCCGGATCGGCTTCGTATTTCAGAACTTCAACCTGTTTCCGCACCTTTCGGTGGTCGAAAACGTGTCGATGTCGCCGATCCGCGTGAAAGGCGTGGCGCCGGATGTTGCAAAGGACAAGGCCCTCAAGCTTCTCGATCGGGTCGGCCTTGCCGACAAGGCCCGGGCCTATCCCGGTCAACTCTCAGGCGGCCAGCAGCAGCGGGTGGCAATCGCCCGCGCCCTTGCCATGGAACCGCCGGTGATGCTGTTCGACGAGCCGACCAGCGCGCTCGATCCTGAAATGGTCGGCGAAGTGTTGGCCGTCATGAAGAGCCTGGCGTCGGAAGGCATGACGATGCTCTGCGTCACTCATGAAATGGGCTTCGCGCGCGACGTCGCGGATCGGGTCTGGTTCATCGATGCGGGCCAGATCCTCGAAATGGCGACCCCCGAGGACTTCTTCAACAATCCAAGCCATCCCCGTGCGCAGCGATTCCTCGCTGATCTCAGGCATTGATACCAACCACCAAAAACAAAGGAGAACAGCAATGAACTGGAAATGCTTAACCCTCACCGTCGCATTTGCCGGCATGGCCGCCGCCGTGCCCGCAAAAGCCGATCAGCTCGACAACATCATCTCGGCGAAAACCCTGCGCTGCGCGACGTTCGCCGACGTTCCTCCCTTCGCCTCACCCGATCCGAAGACCCGCGAAATGGCCGGTTTCGACGTCGATCTCTGCGGCGCCATCGCCAAGGAATTGGGCGTCAAGGCCGAGATCAAGCCGGTTTCGGTCGAGGCGCGTGTGCCCGAGGTCAAGCTCGGCCGCGTCGACATCACCGTTGCCAACCTTGCCTATACTCTGAGCCGCGCCGAGCAGATCCAGTTCAGCGACCCCTATTATCTCGCCAAGGAAATGCTGATCGTGCCGGCGGACGATGCCGGCAAGAAGAAGGCCGACTACGCAGGCCAGCGCATTGCTTCGACCAAAGGTTCGACGTCTGAGATGTCGATCAAGCTCAACAAATCCGATCCGCTGACCTTCCAGGATACCGCCTCTGCCTATCTCGCCGTCCAACAGGGCAAGGCCCGCGGCATGGTGGCCAACACCATGACGACGACCAAGTTCGTCAATGAATCGAAGAGCAAGGGCAAGCCAATGCGGATGATCGAGGAGCCGATGCTGTATCAGCCGATCGGCATCGGCATGGCCAAGGATCAGCCGGCGCTGACCGCCAAGATCAACGAGATCCTTCGCAAGCTCGACACATCAGGCGAGATCAACAAGATCTGGGACAAGTGGCTCGGCCCGGATACCGAATACAAGATGACGCGCACCGACAAGGTCGTATCGCTCTCGGAGCTGAAGTTCGACCCGATCCCCTAGGACCTCGGTGTCATCCGATAATAATGTCCAAACGAAATCAGACGGCGGGGCATGCCCGCCGTCGGCCAACGATGGGAGGCATCCGTGATCCATATTAAAGATATTGCCGAACGGCCAAGCAAAGCCGATATCGACGCCGTTTCCAAATTTTCACCCGCGACGATCCACGAAGCCCAAGGGCGCCGCGGAGCCCTTTCCTCCCGCCTGAAGCCCGTCGACTACCGCATGAAACTCTGCGGTCCGGCCTTTACGGTGAAATGCGCGCCGCGCGACAACATCATGCTGCAGCTTGCCATCAACTATGCAAAGCCGGGCGATATCATCGTCGTATCGGCCGGCGAATACGAAGAGGCCGGATCCTTCGGCGATGTCCTCGCCAACGCCTGCCTGGCAAAGGGCATCGGCGGTCTCGTGACCGACACCGGCGTGCGCGACACCCTTCAGCTCAGGGAACTTGGCTTTCCCGTCTTCTCGCTCAGCGTCTGCATCAAGGGGACCGTGAAAGAAACTATTGCGGCGGTGAACGACACGATCATCGTCGGCGGCGAAATCATCCATCCCGGCGACATCATCGCCGGTGATGCCGACGGCTTGGTGGTCGTGCGTCGCCAGGAAGCGCAGGAAGTCGCCAGGCTGTCACAGGCCCGCGAAGATGCCGAGGCCGGCTATATCGCGGCATATAAGCAGGGTAAATCGGTCATCGAGGTCAGCAATCTCGAACCGGTGCTGAAAGCCAAAGGCCTCGTCGTCGACATCTGACGCGACAGCGCAATAGCTATCAGCCCTGCCACTTCAAAGGGCGGCTGGCCTTTTCGGCCAGCCGCCTTATGCATAAATGCTACTAGCAGGCGCCCGCCTCAAGATCAGTCTGGACACTATTATGGACACATGTTCTATACAATGGACAGATCTGATGGGAGCACGCCATGCATCTTTCCATGTGGACTTACCCCTGGGATATCCAGGACCAGGGGCTCGCCGCACTCGCCGCCGACCTTCGCGACCGTGCTGGCCTGACGACGGTCAGCCTGGCGACGTCCTATCATGCTGGCCGGTTCCTGCAGCCGCGGAGCCCGCGGCAGAAGGCCTATTTCCCCGAAGACGGGACGGTCTACTTCCGGCCGGATGAGAGCCTATGGCGGGATAAGCTGATCCGGCCGCTGATGGCTGGGAATGTCACCGAGCGCGGCGACATGCTGGAAGCCCTCGTCCAAGGACGCGAGGCGACGGGTCTCAAGGTCTCCTGCTGGACGGTCTGCCTCCACAATACCCGTCTCGGCATGCTGCATCCCGATCACGTGACGCGGAACGCCTTCGGCAATCCCAACTACTACAATCTTTGCCCCTCCAGCCCGGCGGCGCGGGCCTATGCCGTCACCCTTGTTCGCGACATCACGACCAACTACCAGCCCGATATAGTGGAACTCGAGAGCCCGAACTTCATGGGATTCGCGCATGAATATCATCACGAGAAAGACGGCGTCGGCCTGAACGCCGAAGACGATTTCCTGCTGTCGCTCTGCTTCTGCGACCATTGCACGGCGCGCGCCGAAAAGGCCGGCGTGCCGGTCGAAGGCGCGCGCCGGTCGGTCGGGCGCTTCATCGCGGAACTCTGCGAACGAGCTGTCCCGGAACGGCAGTTCCCTGACTTCCCGGCGGCCGGCATCGCCGCCTTTCGCGACCATCCCGATCTGCATGCCTATCTCACTTGGCGCAGCGAACCGGTGACCAGCCTGATCGGCGAGATCAAGGCGGCCGCCGATCCGGCGACACGCATCGTGCTCATCGACCTCAAGGACGGCTGGCTCGGCGGCGTCGATCTCGCAGCCGCCGGCAAGCTCTGCGACGGGGCGATCCTCTGCTGCTACGACATGGAGCCGGATGCCGTCGGCGATGTCATCCGGACCGGCAGGGCGGCAATCGGACCGGGCAAGTTCCTCGGGGTGGGCCTGCGCGTCTTCTATCCTGAGGTCAGCGGGCCGGCGGTGCTCGCCGCACGCGCCAAGGCCGCCGTCGATGCCGGCGCTGACGGCGTGAACTTCTACAATTACGGCCTGATACCGGCTAAGCGCCTCGACTGGGTCAAGACGTCGGTCGGCGCAATCACGTAAGCAGATCAGCGCTCCTCAGGATGCGATGGGTTCGGCGACCTGGATCAGGCAGTCGCCGGCCTGGCTGTCGCAGTGCAGCCTGTGGGAAATGACAATGCCGCTCTCGGCAAAGCGCAGCTCTTCCTCCGGCTGATCCAGGCGTTCGAGGTCATGGTACCATCCGGCAAGGTCGCCGGCGGAAACGGTGGCGCCGAGTGCCACGGCCGGCTCGAACCAGCCTCTGTGGTTCGCATAGACGCCCTGGCTATGGCGGGATAGCGAAAGCAGCTGCAACGGCCCGGGCTCGGTGAGCGGCGCGCGCGACAGCACCGGACGCTCGACGGTGCCGAGTGTCACCAGCAGCCGGTCGATT
>NZ_JALBGX010000380.1:0-243 GCF_023006465.1 Rhizobium sp. PRIMUS64
CTTTGCCCAGGAGACCCCGGAGGCAGCAAGCGCACAATGGCGCAGTGTCGCCGATCAAATCAGGCCGAAAGTGCCGAAGCTTGCCACCATCATGGACGACGCTGAAGAGGACGTGCTCGCCTACATGACCTTCGAAAGAGCACCGGGAAAGCTGCACTCGACGAATCCAATTGAGCGTCTCAACGGCGAAATCAAGCGACGCACCGAGGTCGTCGGCATCTTTCCGAACGACGAAGCCATCGT
>NZ_JALBGX010000381.1:0-242 GCF_023006465.1 Rhizobium sp. PRIMUS64
CTATTATGCTGCCATTCGTGATTACATCCAGATGCCATGCTTGGATGCCTTCCGGGACGATGCCGCCTATGTCGCCGTCCTCAGTCACGAGATGACGCACTGGACCGGGGCACCGCGACGGCTTGATCGTGATCTCAGCCGCTACGCAAAAGACAGGAGCGAACGCGCCCGCGAAGAACTGATTGCCGAACTCGGCAGCTCGTTTCTCTGCGCCGATCTTGGCATCGTCCCCGAGCTCGAAC
>NZ_JALBGX010000382.1:0-236 GCF_023006465.1 Rhizobium sp. PRIMUS64
GTCCCGCATCAACCAGTTCGCGGAAGCAGTCCGAAACTACGAAATTCTACCCGACGGTAGCATCGGCCGAGGGGACGGAAGGGTTCCCGAGCGTACCATCGAGAACAATTTATGGGTTCTTAGGGGGTTCGCTCGTTGGCTCAGAGCAGAGAACAGAGATTCGATGGCTTCTCGGCTTTTAAACGATCCAGATTCACTAGCCGTTGATATCGCGGATTATTTGGCAAGCGGTGGGG
>NZ_JALBGX010000383.1:0-235 GCF_023006465.1 Rhizobium sp. PRIMUS64
TAGGCAATCCATCCCCGGAGGAGCGGATTGATCTGTTTGGCGATTTCAGCCAGCGTCCCCGGCGTTTGCCGCGGAATGTTCAAGCTCTTGATCGTGGCCCGCATCGATTTTAGCGCCGCCGGACTGGCCGCTGGGGTATAGCCACAGAAGAACTCATTCCGCTGTGAAGTCGCCACCTGTCGCGGCCTGAACTGGTATCCAAGGAAGTCAAATTTGACAGTCGGATACATTTCCC
>NZ_JALBGX010000384.1:0-234 GCF_023006465.1 Rhizobium sp. PRIMUS64
CCAAGCAGACGGGCGTGTCGGCGGCAACGGTGAGCCGGGTGCTCAAGCGCGCCGGTCTTTCCAGGCTGAAGGATATCGAGCCGGCCGAACCGGTGCGACGCTATGAGCGCGAGCGGCCCGGCCAAATGATCCATATCGACATCAAGAAACCTGGCCGCTTCAGCCAGGTTGGCCACCGCATCACGGGTGATCGAACCCGCCAAAGTTCGCGCAGGGGCAAAGGCTGGGGCGCTG
>NZ_JALBGX010000385.1:0-232 GCF_023006465.1 Rhizobium sp. PRIMUS64
TACGCTCGCAGCGCTTGTCGACCTCGGGCAGAAGATCCTGATCGTCGGATGCGACCCGAAAGCCGACTCCACCCGGCTGATCCTGAACGCCAAAGCACAGGACACGGTTCTGCATCTGGCAGCGCAGGAAGGTTCGGTGGAAGACCTTGAGCTCGAGGACGTGCTCAAGGCCGGCTACAAAGGCATCAAGTGCGTGGAGTCCGGCGGTCCGGAACCGGGCGTCGGCTGCGCC
>NZ_JALBGX010000386.1:0-229 GCF_023006465.1 Rhizobium sp. PRIMUS64
CTCGGCCGATCCGAGCAAGCCGACCGTCAAGCCGGTCCCCTATGTCGGCGTGCAGTTCGTGGCGATCCCGGAATTCCAGGGCATCGGCACGGCAGTGGGCCAGCAGTTCTCCGCAGCCCTTGCCGGCCAACTTTCGGTCGACCAGGCCCTGCAGAGCGCCCAGCAGCTGGCAACCCGCGAAATGACCAAAGCCGGCTACATTAAATAAAACCTCCTGAGCAAGAGGCGG
>NZ_JALBGX010000387.1:0-229 GCF_023006465.1 Rhizobium sp. PRIMUS64
CGGATGCGGCGTAACTGTCCGATGTTTGGCAATCTTGGCCTCGATCTCACCGACGCCAGTCAGCGCCTTGTTCCAGCGTGCTTCCAGCTCCGACGTCACCAGCCTATTCTCCGGATCAGCCGCGTCATATTGCCGGAATGCCCGGTCGGCTACATAGCGTGCTGCCTCGAGGTCGCGCATCAGGGCATCCTGAACCTGATCGCGTTGGTTGGCCATATTGCGTTCCGCC
>NZ_JALBGX010000388.1:0-226 GCF_023006465.1 Rhizobium sp. PRIMUS64
AAAATCGATGCGGGCCACGATCAAGAGCTTGAACATTCCGCGGCAAACGCCGGGGACGCTGGCTGAAATCGCCAAACAGATCAATCCGCTCCTCCGGGGATGGATTGCCTACTATGGGCGGTTCAGTCGTTCGGACCTGTTCTCTCTGGCTGACTATGTCAATCGGAAGCTCAAGGCCTGGATCATGCGAAAGTACAAGCGCTTTCGGTTCCACAAAACTCGGGCT
>NZ_JALBGX010000389.1:0-226 GCF_023006465.1 Rhizobium sp. PRIMUS64
AGCCCGAGTTTTGTGGAACCGAAAGCGCTTGTACTTTCGCATGATCCAGGCCTTGAGCTTCCGATTGACATAGTCAGCCAGAGAGAACAGGTCCGAACGACTGAACCGCCCGTAATAGGCAATCCATCCCCGGAGGAGCGGATTGATCTGTTTGGCGATTTCAGCCAGCGTCCCCGGCGTTTGCCGCGGAATGTTCAAGCTCTTGATCGTGGCCCGCATCGATTTT
>NZ_JALBGX010000038.1:0-56326 GCF_023006465.1 Rhizobium sp. PRIMUS64
GGCCCTTGCACGCACGTCCTGGCCGGCGCGGGTGCCGAGCGCTGCCGCATCGCGGCGGTGGCCATCGGTCGTCACCGCATGCTGGCTGCGACCGTCGGGGGTGATGATGAGGCCGGAGAACCGGATCAGGTCGCCTTCGCAGACGGCATAACCGCCGATCGGCGTGCGGCAGGAGCCGTCGAGTGCGGCGAGGAAGGCGCGTTCGCAGGAGACGGTGTCGAAGGTCGGGCCATCGTTGACCGGCGCCAGCAGATCGTCGACCCTGGCATCGCCGATGCGGCTTTCGATGCAGATCGCCCCCTGCGCCGGCGCTGGCGGGAAGGTGTCGGGATCAAGGATATCGGTCAGCACGTCGACCTTGCCGAGGCGTTTCAGGCCGGCAAGCGCCAGCAGGGTCGCATCCACCTCGCCCGCTTCGAGCTTGCGCAGGCGGGTTTCGACGAGGCCGCGGAAGGTGATGACGTTAATATCCGGCCGCATGCGGCGGATCAGCGCCTGGCGGCGCAGCGATGAGGAACCGACGGTGGCGCCATGCGGCAGGTCGATCAGTTTGCGCGCGGTGCGGCCGATGACGGCGTCGCGGATATCTTCACGCGGCAGATAGGCGGAGAGATAAAGTCCCTCGGGCAGCTTCGTCGCCATGTCCTTGGCGGAATGCACGGCGAAATCGAGCTCGCCGGCGGTAAGCTTCTGTTCAAGCTCCTCGGTGAACAGGCCCTTGCCGCCGATCTCGGCCAGCGACCGGTCGGTGATGCGGTCGCCCTTGGTCGTCAGCACGACGATCTCGAACATTTCCTCGGGCAGATGATGCGCCGCCATCAGCCTGTCGCGAGCCTCATGCGCCTGGGCAAGCGCCAGCGGGCTGCCTCGCGTGCCGATCCGGAAAGGTTTTGTTTGCATCCGCTCTATTCCGTTGTTACCGGAGTTCTCGTAAACGGGTTTCCATCCCATCGCAATCAACGAACAGGCTTCATGGTTCCCTTTCTACGCATCCTTGGCATCGAAACGAGCTGCGACGAGACCGCCGCAGCGGTCGTCGAGCGCGATGCTGAGGGGCATTCCAACGTTCTGTCGGATGTCGTGCTTTCCCAGCTCGACGAGCATAGCGCCTATGGCGGCGTGGTGCCAGAGATTGCCGCACGCGCCCATGTCGAGGCGCTGGACGAGCTGATCGAGGAGGCGCTGAAGCGCGCCAATGTGTCGCTCAACGATGTCGACGCCATCGCCGCCACGTCGGGGCCGGGGCTGATCGGCGGGTTGCTCGTGGGGTTGATGACCGGCAAGGCGATCGCCAGAGCCGCCGGCAAGCCGCTCTATGCGGTCAACCATCTCGAAGGCCATGCGCTGACGGCGCGGCTGACGGACGGGCTGTCCTTTCCCTATCTGATGCTGCTCGTCTCCGGCGGCCATACCCAGCTCATCCTGGTGCGCGGCGTCGGACGGTATGAGCGCTGGGGCACGACGATCGACGATGCGCTCGGGGAAGCCTTCGACAAGACGGCAAAGTTGCTCGGCCTGCCCTATCCCGGCGGACCGGCGGTGGAGCGGATGGCGCGGGACGGCAATCCCGATCGGTTCGATTTTCCTCGGCCGCTGGTCGGCGAGGCACGGCTCGATTTCTCCTTCTCCGGCCTGAAGACAGCGGTGCGGCAGGCGGCGCAGGATATCGCGCCGCTCAGCGATCAGGACGTGGCGGATATCTGCGCCTCGTTCCAGAAGGCGGTTTCGCGGACGCTGAAGGACCGTATCGGCCGCGGCCTGCAGCGGTTCAAGACGGAATTTCCGACGACATTCTCTGCTACTGGCGAAAAGCCGGCGCTGGTCGTTGCCGGCGGTGTCGCCGCCAATCTCGAACTGCGCGGCACGCTGCAGGCGCTGTGCGACAAGAACGGCTTCCGCTTCGTCGCGCCGCCGCTGCACCTCTGCACCGACAATGCCGTGATGATCGCCTGGGCGGGACTGGAACGGATGGCGAGCGGTGCCGCACCGGATACGCTCGACGTGCAGCCGCGTTCGCGCTGGCCGCTCGATTCCAATGCGGAAACGCTGATCGGCTTCGGAAAACGAGGGGCCAAGGCATGAGCGAAAACATCGCCGTCGTCGGATCGGGGGCTTTCGGCACGGCGCTTGCCGCCGTGATCGCGCTTGCGGGACGAAGTGCCGTGACGCTCGTCGGGCGTGATCCGTCACTGATTGCCAATCTGAAGGCCGAACGGCTGCATGATGCGGTGCTGCCCGGCATTCTTCTGCCCGACACGCTGGAATTTTCCGCCGAGGCGGATGCGGTCGTCGGCGCTTCCATCGTGCTTTTTGCGATGCCGTCGCAGGCGCAGGCCGATGCGGCGCGGCAATATGGACCTTATCTTTCCAAGGATGCTGTCGTCGTTACCTGTGCCAAGGGTATCGAACGGACGACGGGCAATCTACTGACCGACATGTTGGAGCGGGAACTGCCGGACCATCCGATCGCCGTGCTCTCCGGTCCGGGCTTTGCCGCCGATATTGCCAAGGGCTTGCCGACGGCGATGGCGATCGCGGCAGCCGACATGGAGACCGCGGAGCGGCTCGCTCAGGCCATATCAGGCCGAACCTTTCGGCTCTACGCCTCCAACGACCGGATCGGCGTGCAGCTTGGCGGCGCGCTGAAGAATGTGCTGGCGATCGCCTGCGGCATCGTCGAGGGCTGTGGTATCGGCGATTCCGCGCGTGCGGCGCTGATTGCGCGCGGACTTGCGGAAATGTCGCGTTTCGTCGTCGCCAAGGGCGGGCAGGCGGATACGGTACGCGGGCTTTCCGGCCTCGGCGATCTGGTGCTGACAGCGACAAGTCATCAATCGCGAAACCTGCGCTTCGGCATAGCGCTCGGGCGTGGCGACAAGACCGATCCCCTGCATGGTGCGCTGGTGGAAGGTGCGTTTGCCGCCTCCGTCGCCTCGCGGCTTGCGGCGGAATTGAAGGTCAGCATGCCGATTACCGATGCCGTTTCAGCCATCATCGACGGCAGGCTCGATATATCGGAGGCGATAGAGCAGCTGATGACGCGTCCGATCACCACCGAATAGGAGACAGACATGCTTTTCGCCCTTCTCTGCAAGGACAAACCGGGACATCTGAACGTGCGCATGGATACGCGTCCGACGCATATCGAGCATCTGAACAAGCTGAACGCCGAGGGCACGCTGAAGATCGCCGGCCCGTTTCTCGATGATGACGGCAAGCCCTGTGGCAGCCTGATCATCGTCGAAGCGGAATCGAAAGAGGCGGCGCGAGCGCTTGCCGATGCCGATCCCTATGCCAAGGCCGGACTATTCGAAAGCGTCGACGTCAAGGCCTACAACTGGGTCTTCAACAAACCGGAGGCGTGAGCATGGCGCACTGGCTCTATAAATCCGAACCCGCTTCCTGGTCCTGGGAGCAGCAGAAGGCTGCCGGCGAAAAGGGCACGGAATGGACCGGCGTCCGCAACTATCTGGCGCGCAATAATATGCGGGCGATGCAGATCGGCGACAAAGGGTTCTTCTATCATTCCAATGACGGGCTGGAGATCGTCGGCATCGTCGAAGTCTGCGCCCTGTCGCATCCCGATTCTTCCGCCAAGGGCGATCCGAAGTGGGATTGCGTCGATATCCGCGCCGTCATGGACGTGCCGAAGCCGGTGACGCTGAAGGATGTCAAGGCGAGCGAGAAGCTCGCCAAGATGGCGCTCGTCACCTCGATGCGGCTTTCGGTGCAGCCGGTCACCGAGGAGGAATATCTCGAAGTCTGCCGCATGGGCGGACTGGACAATCCGCCGCGTTGAAGACTGATCCGCAAGCTTTCATCCGCGCCAATACCAGCCTGATGCCGCCGCCGCATGTGCCGGAGATTTCGCTCTATCTGGCAAGCGAGGCGCATGAGCTCTGGCTGAAGACGGAGGAGGAGCTGCAAGCGATCGGCCTGCCGCCGCCCTTCTGGGCTTTTGCCTGGGCGGGCGGCCAGGGACTGGCACGCTACGTTCTCGATCATCCCGAAACGGTGCGCGGCAAGCGCGTGCTGGATTTCGCCAGCGGTTCGGGCCTTGTCGGCATTGCGGCTGTGATGGCCGGTGCCGGGGAGGTCATCGCCGCCGATATCGATCCCTGGGCGGAGACGGCAGTCCGGCTGAATGCCGAAGCCAATCGCGTTTCACTCGGATTTACCGGCGCCGATCTGATCGGGCAGGCCGTCGACGCGGATATCATGCTTGCCGGCGACGTCTTCTACGACCGCGCTTTCGCCGATGCGCTCGTTCCCTGGTTCGCGAAGCTGGCAGCCGACGGCAAGTGGGTGCTGGTCGGAGACCCCGGACGCAGTTACCTGCCGAGAGAGCGACTGGAATTCTGCGCGGTTTATGAGGTGCCGGTAACGCGGGCGCTGGAGGACAGCGAAATCAAGAAGACGACGGTGTGGCGCTTCGCTCGGCACGAGATATCCAAAATGCTCCCGACGAACTTAACCTGACATCACCGAACTGGCTTATGACGGGATAGCGTGCATATTCACACGGGCTATCCGCAGAGCTTTGATCAATGGGGGGAACTTATGACGATCTACGACGAGCTTCGCAAAGCGCCGTTCAACCTCGACGACGCTGCGATATCCTGGCTCCACGACACCTATGCCTCGCTCGATCTTGATGACAAGATCGGCCAACTCTTCACCTTGATCATGATCGGGACGGATGAGGAGGATTTCAAACGCATTGCTTCACTCAGGCCGGGCGGCGTAACCCGTTTCTTCACGGCTGACCTCGAATTCGAGCGGCGGATCATCTCTGACCTCGTGGCCAAGAGCAAAGTCCCGCCCATCATCAGCGCAGACCTCGAAGGCAGCCGTCATTCCTTCGCTTTCGGCACTCCGGTGCTGGGCCAACTTGGCCTTGCCGCCGTCGACGACGTTCAGGCGACCGAGAAAAGTTCAGAAATATTGGCACGCGAGGGCCGCGCGATGGGGGTGCGCTGGTCCTTCACGCCAGTCATCGACATAAATACCGCGTTCCGATCACCGATTGTCGGTACACGGTCATACGGCTCCGATGTCAACAAGATTGAGCGGCACGCGGTTGCCCATGTTCACGGTCTCCAACGAAATGGAGTTGCCGCCACCGCAAAGCACTGGCCGGGCGAGGGATATGACGACCGCGATCAGCACCTCGTTACGACCACTAATCCGCTTTCCATGGACGAGTGGAAGGAGACCTTCGGTCGGCTCTATGGAACGCTGATCACCGAAGGCGTGTTGGCAATAATGAGTGGGCACATTTCCCTTCCGGCCTATATTCGATCGAAGATGCCAGATGCCGGGCTTGAAGCTTTCAGACCGGCCTCGGTTTCCCGGTTGCTGAACGTTGATCTTCTCCGAGACGAACTCGGCTTCAATGGCATCATCGTCTCTGACGCGACACCCATGGGAGGGCTGTCCGCCTGGGGCCACCACCTCGATACGCTGCCTGATATCATCGCAAATGGCTGCGACATGATCCTCTTCAGCGATGAACCTGAGGAGGATATGGCGGCGGTCAAGGCTGCCGTCGAAGATGGGCGAATTACTCCGGAGCGACTTGAAGAAGCGGTTCTTCGCGTGCTGGCGCTCAAGGCGCATCTCAAACTTTTTCAACCGTCAGATGTCCTCCCCGATGCGGCTGAAGCGCGCCACCTGCTTGCGCATCCAGACAATGTCGCTGCATCAAGGGAATACATCGGCCGCTCGCCTACGCTTGTGAAGGACGTCAATGGTATCTTTCCGCTCGATCCAGCGAAGACAAAGCGTGTGCTGCTGGTCGACGGCGGCATCATTCATCCGCTCATGCCGCAGCCACTGGAATTCTTGCTACCCGCGCTGTTGCGGAAGGAAGGTTTCGAAGTCACGATCGACCGACCGGACATCGTGCCGACCCCCGACGACTTCGACCTCGTCCTCTACGCGCTAGGCGACGAGTCGCTGCTCGTACGAGGCCGGATATTCGTCGACTGGCATAGGATGGGTGGTGGGGGCCTTTTCAAGGCCATGTACCGACCCTGGACGAATATTCCCTCCGTAATGATCTCATTTGGGCATCCCTATCACCTTTACGATGCGCCCCGCGTACCGGCCTATATCAATGCGTACTCCACCATGGACAGTGTCCAGGAAGCCGTCGTTGATTGTATGCTCGGTCGCAAGCCCTTCCTCGGCACCAACCCGGTAGACCCTTTCTGTGGCCTTGAAGATGCGCGCTATTGAAGTCGTTGGGAGCAGAGGCTGCCGGCCTATTGGAACGCGGCAACAGGCGCGTTCCGATCATTCGCGATCGCCCGGACCACAAGACGTCAGCCGGCGATCAAAGGCGGCTTCATACACCATCGTCGCGGCGGCAAGATCGGCCAACGCCGTTCCGACTGCCTTGTAGAGAGTGATCTCGTCGTTGGACGTCCGCGCTGGACTATCCCGGCGACACAGTTCGTCAAGTGTCGCACGCACCGCATCCGCAGAAATGACGCCGCCTCGACGGGAATAGAACCATCGGCACAGCACCGCCTTACCTGCTCGACAGGGGTATCACAGCGTCATTGCGCATCACCACCTCTATATGGGCGCAGAATGCTGAGAGACGGGCGAGGAGGAATTGGCGGCGAAGCCATGAGCCTCTGCAGAAGAGACATCTTACGCGTTTTGGGCTGCTTCTGCGACGGAGGCAGTTCTTGCGCCGCTCTTTTCGCAAGTTCGAAGTCAAAATCAAAAGACATTTCGGGCCTCGTCCACCATTGGAAATCTCGAAGAAAATCTCGAAGACTAGAATGCAGGAAACGTGCCAACCGCTGCGTTAGGCGATGCTGGCACGCCTGCATCAACCCTGTCGCCTCGCGCTATTGCGCCTAAAGCGCGTCGCGATCTTTCCTCGCTCGTGGCGCTTTAGGTCATTGTTTTTACGCATGTCGTTGTCGCAAAACCGCTGCACAGTTTTGCGCGACATGCTTTAGGATACGGCCTCAAATCGAATGGATTGCGCGCCTTCCCACAGCGTGAGGCGGCCTATTTCGGCGAGTTGGTCGAGATTGGATGTGATTGTGATGAAATGATTGCCAGCCAGTTGGCCCATTTTCGATGAAAAATCGACGCCTCCGTAGGCAAGCAGGATTTCCGTTTCGCTGATGCCTCCCGGGTAAAGGATGATATGACCGGGGGCCGGATGGCTTGTATGGTTCTCATAACCGACGCCGAAATCATGGTCGCCAAGCGGGATCCAAACGCCCTCGCCAGACCAGCGAACGTGCACGATTTTACCATCGAACGGCATCTGCTTGATGAATGCTTCACAGGTTTTGGGCGCTCTGGCAGTTTCCAGGACAGCGTCGAAGATGAATGGGCCTGCTGTGATTTTCAGTTTCATGATGTCGCTCTTGTTAGATTTGACTGCTTGTTGATTTGTCTCGCCGCGGCTTTCCGATATTGCCCGTGGCCCTTGGTACCCACCAGGACGCCGTTTTCGACGACAGTTTTTCCGGCGACAATTGTCATTATCGGCCAGCCGGTGATCTCGATCCCCTCGTAGGGCGAATAGTCTGCGCCATCATGCAGTTCCGCATGGCGGATGGTCCGCTGGATGGCTGGATCCCAGATCGCGATGTCCGCATCCGCCCCTACGGCAATCGTTCCCTTTTGTGGATAGAGGCCATAGGTCTTTGCATGGTTCGTTGATGTCAGGGCGACAAAGCGCGGCAGATCGATGCGTCCGGCCATGAACCCTTGCGAAAACAGGATGGGAAGGCGGGTTTCGATGCCTGGAATGCCATTGGGAATGTGCCTGAAATTCGTGCGGCCTTTGGGATTAAGCTTCCCGTGCTGGTCGTCGTAGCGGAATGGACAGTGATCAGATGAAAAGAGTTCGAATGCCCCGGTCTCGATGCCGCGCCAGCATTCTTTCTGGGCATCTTCATCCCGCGGCGGCGGAGAGCAGACAAGTTTCGCGCCCTCCCAATCCATGCCGTCGAGGTCCTTGGCGGTGAGCGTCAGATATTGCGGGCAGGTTTCCCCGACGACCTTGACGCCTCTCGTCCTTGCGCGAGCGATCTCTTCCATCGCCTCGCCGTTCGAGACATGCACAATGACAACAGGAACGTCTACGATTTCGGCGAGCGTCAGGGCGCGGTGCGTGGCTTCACGTTCGACAGCGACCGGACGGGTGGAGGCATGAGCGCGTGGGGCAAGGTCGCCGGCCAGCTCGTGTTTTTCGATCAGGAACCTGATTGCGTCCTCGTTTTCACAGTGGACCATGACGGTGGCGCCCGTCCGTCGCGCGACATCGAGCGTCTTCAGGATCTGCGCGTCATCGAGGCGCAGGCTCTCATAGGTCATGAAGACCTTCAGCGACGGATAGCCGTCGGCCACAAGCGCTGGCAATTCCTGGCCCAGCACGGCGTCGCTCGGGTCGGATATGATCAGATGAAAGCTGACGTCGGTATAACACTGACCCTCTGCGAGCGCATGATAGGCCGTTAGCACCTCTCGCAGCGACTTGCCCTTTTCCTGAAGGCAGAACGGCATGATGGTCGTATTGCCGCCGAACACCGCCGACAGCGTTCCGCTCTCGAAGTCGTCCGCCATCTCGATCCCTTCGCCCGAAGGCTGGGAGATATGGACATGGCTGTCGATGCCGCCTGGAAGGACATATTTGCCCGAGGCGTCGATCGTGCGCGCAGCACCCGACAGGCTCTGTCCGATCTGGACAATCTTGCCGTCTTTAATGCCGATATCCGCCTGGAAAACATCCGCAGCAGTCGCCACCGTGCCGTTCTGGATGATGAGATCGTAGTCGCTCACAAGCCTGACCTTCAGTGTTGCAGGATTTTGCCAAGGAAAGCTTCGGTTCGCGGATTGTGTTTTCCCGCGAAAAACTCCTCGCTCGGACGATCCTCGACGATCTCGCCCTGATCGATGAAAATGACGCGTGTCGCCACCCGGCGGGCAAATCCCATCTCATGGGTGACGACCATCATCGTCATGCCGTCCTTTGCCAATCCGGTCATGACGTCGAGCACTTCGGAAATCATCTCTGGATCAAGCGCGGATGTCGGCTCGTCGAAGAGCATGGCGAGCGGATCCATCGCGAGCGCCCGCGCGATGGCCACGCGCTGCTGCTGCCCGCCGGAGAGTTGGCTTGGATATTTTTTCGCGTGGTCCGTCAGCCCGACGCGATCAAGAAGCGCCATGGCCTTCGCGTGGGCTGCCGTGTCGCTGCGGCCAATGACAATCTTCTGCGCCAGCATGATATTGTCGATGATCGTCAGATGCGGAAACAATTCGAAGTTCTGGAAGACCATGCCCACTCGTGTGCGAAGGTTCGGCAGGTCGGTCTTCGGGTCGCCGACTTCGATACCATGCACCCGGATCGAACCTTCCTGAAACTGCTCGAGCCCGTTGACGCATTTGATCAACGTCGATTTGCCCGACCCCGAGGGACCGCAGACAACCACGACCTCACCGCGCTCGACGTTCACCGAGCAGTTCTTAAGGACAGCGAACTGACCGTAATATTTGGTAACGCCAGTGATCTCAATCATGCCCGGCCTTTCTGGAAACGCGCGATGGAAAAGGGTTGCAAGGCTCTATCGGTCTCGCGACCGAGAATGAGCCGAGATGTCAACTGGCCGACGATCGGGCCGAGCGTATAGCCGTTTGAAGTGACGGCGTTGAAGAACCCGGGCATTGACGGATGTTCGCCGAGGATCGGCGCACCGTCGATGTTGATGTTCATCGCGGCCCAGCTTCGGATGAGGTGAAGTTTGCGCAGAGCGGGAACGACGTGCTGGGCAACCCAAAGGTTCCCCTCAAGGCTCGACAGTAGCGGGCGTGGATGTTGATGGACGGGATCGAGGCCTGCGGTCCAGCCGCCGCCGATGATGAAGTTCCCGTTTGCCGCCTGCTTGAGGGTCAAATGGCGGTCGGCATGGGCGACGAGACACGAGATCAAAGGTGCTGCGGCCTCGGTAACCACCATCTGCAGCGGAGCACCGAATACCGGCACATCGACACCGAGCATCGCGCCGATCCTTGAAGCGAAGGCTCCGGCTGCATTGACGATCCGTTTTGCCCGCAACATGCCCCTCGATGTCTTGACCTCGAACCCGTCGTCCGAGGTCCTTATTCCGGTGACCTCGCAATTTTCGAAGAGTTGAGCGCCGTCTCGCCGTGCCGCCTCCAATATATATTGCGTCGCGACGAGAGGATTGATCTTGCCCTCCTGGGAGCAGTAGGCAGCGCCGACGAAGTGAGAAGACAGGGCAGGCTCCAGGGAGCGCAGTTCCTCTTGCCCGATCAAGCGGCAATCGATCCCGGCCGCGCACTCCACCCCGACCTTTTCCGCCAGAAAACGCATGTGGTCATCGGTTTCGGCCACCATGAGGCCGCCTGTGACCTTCATCTCGAAATCCTGTCCGAGTTCGCTTTGCAGCGCCGCCCAAAGAGCGATTGAATCGCGCTGGAGGGGAAGTGTTTGTGCGGCCGCTCCGCCGCCACCTTCGGCACGGGCGCCATGGTCGAAGGAAAGCAGCTGGGCATGAAGGCTTCCTGCATTCCCTCCAGACGCCAGCGAATTCGCAAAAGTGCGCTCGACCACCACAACGTCCTCGCCTTCCCTGGCAAGGAAGAGCGCCGTCGAAAGGCCTGCAATGCCTGCGCCGATCACCAGCGTGGACGTTTCCACCACCGGCAAAGCTTGAGGATTCGCCAATGCGGGTTTTTCCGGCAAAAGTGCGCGCTTGTGGCCGCCCCATTCCGGCTTTTCGACCGCAAGCGCTGCCAACGGAATAGGTCGAAGTGGCATTTGCGGAGCCAGAAAACCGCTCGTTTCGCCAGCGAGGTGCCGTTCCTTCGCGACGTCAGCGATCGCTTTGCCGCAGTAGCGGCTCTGACACCGCCCCATGCCTGCACGCGACAGGCGCTTTAATGTCGAAACGTCCTGCGCACTATCTGCGCTGAGCGTCCTCAAGACACCGTAAGTCACGCCTTCGCAACGGCAGATCAATGCATCATCTGGCAGAATTGCCGTCTTTGTCTTTGCATCGTCCTTCGGCGCAAAGACCTGCCAAAGGGCTTCCTGAAACCGTCTATGGCGGGCGAGCCGTTTCACTGGGCTTTCGTCGGTTTGGACAAGGAGGCCCAATTTTCGAGCAATCGCGGCGGCGGCGATCTGCCCTTCTGCCATCGCAACATGCGCGCCGCCGAAACGGGCCGCTTCACCGACAATATGCACGTTTGCAAGCGTTGTCTGACCGTCGAGATCCCGCACTGCCCGCAGATCGCCGCCGACGACCTCATGGCCGCATCCGAGTAGCCGGGACAGCTCATTGGAGGATGTGAAATTGCCGCCGATAAGGACCGTGTCAGCATCGAGATTGGTCTCGCCGTCTGGTCCGGCGAACGTGACGCTCTCCACCCGCTGCGAACCATTGATCGAGGTGAGTACGCTATTCCAGTCTATCTTGACGCACGCGGATCTAAGCGTCGATATCTGGCGCAATCCGTGACGGGCGAGAGCGGGATCAGTTGTCAGAAGGCCGAAGGCTGCTGCAGGGCGAGACCACGGTGGTGGTGCTGCTTCCAGCAAAGCGACTATGGAGGCTCCTGCCTTTCGAAGTTCGTTGGCGACCTGCATATTCAAGGGGCCGTTTCCGGCAATAACGATCCTTCGGCCGGGAACGGTTCCGTAGCTCCTCAGCAACGTCTGGGCGGCCCCTGTTGTCATCGCACCAGGAAGTGTCCAACCCCTGACCGGCGTTGGGCGTTCGTAGGCCCCCGTCGCGATGATGAGTATTTTCGGCTTGCAGTAAAACGCATGGCCGGACCCATAGCAGGCGATAATAAGCGAACCGTCGTCGTCACGTGCGGCACCCCACACCACCGTAGCACTTAGAAATGTCACGCCGTGATCGCGCACTTGCCCTATAAGCGCTGCGCCGGATAACGCCTGCTCGTCGCCACTCAATCGCTCGGCGGCGTTCCGTGTCGAGGGCTGTTTGAAATACTGCCCGCCGGCAGACGGTCGTTCATCAATGACAGTCACCTTGGCGCCGGCCGCAGCAAGGACCTCCGCGGCGGCAAGCCCCGCAGGCCCCGCTCCGACAATGAGAACGTCCATCGTCCTTGTCGTCAAGGAATGCGGCACACTGCAGAGATCGGCAATCTGACCAGTGGCAAGATCTGGCCGCGCAGCAGGGCGCAGAACTTGCATGTCATCGTCGACAATGGTCATGCAGGCCCGCTGGCTGACTTTTCCGTCGATCGTCACGAGACAGTCGTGACAGGCACCCATTCCGCAGAAGAGGCCACGGCCCTCGCCTTTGATGCCTCGGGAAAATTCATGCCGCCCCGTCGCTTCGATGGCGGCGGCAACAGACATGCCCTTTTCGGCAAATATCTGCAGACCGTCGACCGAGAGCCTGACCCGCGCATCGTCGGGTCTCAAACTCTGGTTTATGGAAGCGACGGGCATGATGGAATTCCTCAGACGCTGAACGTCAGACCGAAATCGGCCACCAGCCTCTTCATGGCGGCATCCTGCGCGGGCGGCAACGGCAGGCGCGGCGGACGCGGCAGGCCTGCGCCAAATCCCATGTGGGTCAGCAGTGACTTCGTTCCTGCGACATAGGCCTGGCCCCCGACCGCCTGAATGACAGGCAGCCATTTGAGGTAAAGCTCTCTTGCCTCATCGAACTTTTTCTCATTTGCGACAAGTTCGAAGATCCGCGCCATCGGTCCTGGCGCAACATTTGAAGCCACTGCCACCCAACCCTGCGCACCCATAACGAAAGACTCGAACCCGAGTATGCCCCCGAACACAGTCATATCGTCGCCGGCCAGTCGGATGATATCGCGCACGCGCGTCACTTCGAGGGTGGACTCCTTGATATAGTCGCAGCCGTCGATTTCGGCGATGCGCTTGACCAACTCCGGCGTCAGATCGACGTTTGCGGTCGCGGGATTGTTGTAGACCATAATCGGGATGGCCACGGCAGACGCAATGCTCTTGTAGTGGTGAACGAGTTCGTCATCCGTTGGGGTGGAATAGAACGGCGGAATAATCATGACGCCGTCAGCCCCCATTGCCTCGGCCTTGACGCTAAGGCGAATGGACTCCCGCGTATCTTCCGCTCCCGTGCCGATCAGAACAGGCACTCGTCCCGCGACAGTTTCGATGACGGTCCTCGCCACACCATCGCGCTCTTCCTCGCTGAGTGACAGAAACTCACCTGTCGATCCAAGAGGGATAAGACCATGGATACCTTCTTTGACCTGCCAGTCGGTAAAGGCAGCCAGCCCCTTCAGATCGACCGCGCCGCTGGCATCCAACGGAGTAATCATCACGGTGTAGACACCGCGGAACGTCTTCTGCATTTGAAAATCCTGGTTCTAGCGCTTCTCGTTCATGGAAAGCCGCGATCCGGCTTGACCGAGACGCTTTTCGATATGGCTCTGGAAGAAGTCCCAGAGTGTTGTGAGGAGGAGGTAATAAATCGCCGCGACCGCAAACAGTTCGAGCACCATGAACCGCTCCTGGATGAGAACCTGGGTCCGGCGAAGGAGTTCTTCGACCGAGATGACGGAGGTGACAGAGGTCGTTTTCAAGAGACCGTTCACCGAATTGCCGAGAGGCGGAACGATAACTTTGAAGGCTTGCGGCATCACGATGTAGCGCATGATCTGACGCTCCGTCATGCCGAGCGCGCGTGCTGCCCGGGTCTGGCCTTCCGGCACGGCTTCGATTCCGGCACGAATGATCTCCGCGAGATAAGCCGCCTCGTTGAGAGCCAATCCGAGCAACGCCGCCTCTATGACGGTGAATTTGATGCCGAACAGCGGAAGCGCGGTGTAGATCGCAATCAACTGTACAAGAAGCGGCGTGCCGCGAAAAAGCCAGATATACGCCTTGGCAATGTAGGTTGGCACCCGCCGCGACGATCGCCGCATCAATGCAAGAGCAAAGCCCAGAATAAGCCCCGCAATCAACGAGACGACGGTGAGCCAAACGGTCGTGAACACCCCGCCAAGTATAAAGGGGTTGAACAGATAACCGAAAAAGCCAGACCAGTTCCAAAGCGACATGAAGACGACTTTCTGCAAGAGGTTTGGCGCGACGTGGTCGCGCCCCGCCTCATCTCTAAACGATCTTTGAAATCAGTTCAGCGACCGGGGCCCTTGACCGAATAGTCACCCGCGACCATCGGCAGACCGTATTTGTCAAAGAGCGCCTTCAGCGATCCATCCGCCTTCATGTCTTTCAACGTCGCAGACACGGCATCAGCCAAAGCCGGGCTTTTGAATGCGACGGAGACCGGAGCGGGGTAGAGGCCGCTGATTGCCCGTTTGAAGTCCCCGCGAGAATCGTACTCCTTGGCGACGGCGTCGATCGACACGACACCCTGCACCTGGCCTGCCCGCAGAGCCTGGTAGGCGAGGGCGAAATTATCGAACGTCTGGATGGTCAAGCCTTCCTTGCCCGCGTCACGCAGTTCCTTGTCGAGAAGGCGTGTCTTTGTTTCCTCGAAACCACCGATTTCGACACCGATCGTCATGCCGGCCAGATCATCTTTTGCGGCGACGTTTTTCTTCGAATCTGGTGCCACGGAGACGCTGATGGCCTGATCTTCATAGGGGATCATCTGCATGATCTTGGCGCGCTCTTCGGTGAAGAAAATGCCTGTATTGATCATGTCCCAACGGCCAGCCTGCAGGCCCGGAACCATCGCGGAGAATTCGATCCGGACATATTCGGGTTCAAGGCAAAGGCGCTTGGCGATCTCTTTGCCGAGGTCGATGCGCATGCCCTTCAGATCGCCCGTGGAGTCGATGAACTGGAGCGGAGGAAGCGTTGGATTGGTCGACATGACGAGCGTGCCGGGCTTGATCAACTCGCCTGCCGCCACTTTGGGTTCGCAGGATTGAGCGAAGGCAAAAGACGCTGTGATCGACAGGAAGGACGCGGCAAGAACGCTGCGAGAGAAGTGTGAACGGAGCATGGAGAGCCTCTGGAGTTCGGTTCTTTATCGTTGGATCCCGACCCTGCATTCAAGTGGGATCCCACTTTTATACAAAAGTTCCCGGTAGATGCAAGTGCATTCTCAATTCATCGATTCAGTAGTTCGCAAGGACGCCCTGGCGGACGACTTCGAGATGATCGGTCATGGCTCGGCGAGCCGCCTCGGCGTCGTTGGCGGCCAAGGCAAGCAGGATCGCTCGATGTTCTCGCACGCCCGGCTTCGCGCGCACGACAGGCAGCTGTCGCTCGAAGATCGTTGTGTAGCGTCGCATCTCCCCGATCGTGGTTGCCATAAAGGGGTTGCGGCTCTCGCTTGCGATATAGTTGTGAAGCGCGTCGTCAAACGCCCAGACCACCTCAGGGTCAGGTTCGGGGTCGGCCTCGATCTCGTCAAGCATCCTTGTCAAAGGGTCCAGTTCAAGTCGCGAAACATGGGGGCTGGCGAGCGCGGCGGCAGTTGGTTCGAGCAGCATCCTCATGGTGAGACTGTCAAGGTAGTCCTTGAGACTGATGACCCTGACCGAGAGAACGCCTTTTTCGTTTCTGACAAGTAGTCCCTCTCCTTCGAGACGTCCCAGCGCGTGGCGCATGGGAGAACGCGAAACAGCATGTTTGGTCGCCAGGCGGCGTTGCTGGACGACCGACCCCCCGGCGAGCCTGGCTGATAGAATATCGGCCAGCAGGGAACGGTAGGTTTCGTCAGCAAGGCTGGAGTCGCCAACTTCATTCAGACCATCGTCCATCTGCACTCGTTCCAGTCCTTTTCCAAATCGGCTATCATATGTAACAAGTGATCGCGTAAGGAAAGCACGATGCCGCGTCGAGCGGCCAACGCCTTAAAGACAAGGAAATGGCAAACGGTGACAGACGCCTTAGAGGCCCCGGGTCGGAAAATTGCGGAGAAAGGGCAGCATAATCTTGCATCGCTGACCTACAAGGCCGTGTCCGACATGATCCGGCATCGCCGGCTGAAAGGCGGGCATGTCATCGTTGAGGCAAGGCTTGCCGAAACACTCGGGATTTCGAGGACGCCGCTGCGGGAAGCGCTGCAGAGGTTGGAGGGCGAAGGCCTGGTTCGCAAGGGCGATGGCCGAAACTACGTCGTGCGACAGGTGGATGTCGGCGAGTATCTTCAAAGCTTGAAACTGAGGTTGTTGATCGAACCTGACGCAGCCGTACTGTCGATCAACGCTATTCCGCGACGACTTTTGATGAGCGTCCGGCAGGAAATTCACGACCTTCTGGACGCGACGGCATATCACACGGACGCGCACTGGTTCTCCGACGACAATCTCCACAATATGATCATCGATCATTGCGGCAACGCGGTAATGGCCAAGGTATTGCGGGAGCTTCGGGCGACCACGCGTCTCTTCGAAATCGACCGCCTGAAAGATCGCCTGAAGCCGGACTCCACGGAACACCTCGTTATCATCGAGGCGATCGACCGGGGCGATGTTGAGGAAACTCGCCGAGCTGTCGCCCACCACATCGAAAGCTTAATCGCATTTACGCGAATGCATCTACAAGTCGCTGACCTTTAGCATTGCTGCTGCATTTTTTGTGTCAGCTGAAGCCACAGGTCTCCATGATTCGGAGGTCATGGATGACAAGTGTATCGATTGAGGCGACACTTGAGCTTTGGGCGTCTTCGTTACGAGATGTGAAGCGCGAATGCGGCCACTGTTCAGGCAAGAGCGCGTGGCAAATTCGGCTGGGCAATTTCTGGACGGTTTGCGGGGAGAAGAGCGGCGCAAGACGGGTCGGATGCGGGCGGAGGCGGCGGGCGACACCGGCCCGTGGTGGCAGCAGGCTATTCAACGCCATCCGCCCGGATAATTTCCGGCACAAGGCAGGTCACAGCCTTTGCCCAAACGTCAAAACGGCCACAGTCTGGCCCCGTTGCAAAGTTCGACGTTGGCTGCAGGAGGATTCTTGGTTGCTGTTTCACACGGCGTAGATACCGAACTCCCTGTTAACGCCTCAAACGGGTGCTGATCCGCTGATTCCGCGAACCGCCAGAACGGCTTCCGCAAAGGTGTCGATCTGGCTGGCCTGCAACCCGGCGACATTGATGCGTCCGTCCTCAACGATATAGATGGCGTGGCGCTCGCGCAGCATCTCAGCTTCCCCGGGTGTCAGACCGATCAGCGAAAACATGCCTTTGTTCTTGGCGAGGAAATCGTAGTCGCTGCCATTGGTGAAACGCCGGAACGAGGCAGCAAGCCCCTGGCGCAGCGACAGAATGTTGGAGCGCATACCGTCCAGTTCGGCGCGCCAGTCGGCCGAAAGTGCCGGGTCTTCCAGGACGGTGCGAACGATAGCCGCGCCATGATCCGGCGGCATCGAATAGACGATACGGGCTCGCACCGTGAGTTGCGCCTTGGTTGCATCCGCCCGATCCGCGTTGGCGGCGAGAATGAATGCAGCACCTGTACGCTCGCGATAGATTCCGAAATTCTTCGAGCATGACGCGGAGACGAGCATTTCCGGAACCATGCCAGCGAGCAGCCGCACGACGAAGGCGTCATCCTCGAGACCGTCGCCAAACCCCTGATAAGCGATATCGACCAGCGGAACGAGACCGCGTTCGGCGATGATGGCTGCCAGTGCCTGCCATTGCGAACGGCTGGGGTCCGCGCCTGTCGGATTGTGGCAGCAGCCGTGCAGCAACACGATGTCGCCCCGCTTCGACCGTGAGAAATGATCGAGCAGGGCGTCGAAATCCACCTCGCCTGTTCGGTTATCGAGGTACGGGTAAATGACAATCCGAAGCCCGTTGTCTTCGAGGATCGACACATGGTTCACCCAGGTCGGGTCGGGCACATGGACCGCAGCACCCGGGCGCGCCAGGCAGATCAGGCCGGCGAGCACCGTCAAGGCGCCCGCTCCGCCCGGCGTCTGGATACCGCGAATTCGCTCCCACGGCGCGGCCTCGCCGAAGACAAGCCTGCCGATGAGATCGCAGAAAACAGGATCTCCGGCCGGGCCGACATAGGCCTTGGTCGTCTGCGCGGTATGGATTCGCTTTTCTGCCTCCCTCACCGCTCGCGGAATCGGCGTCGTACCGGAGGCGTCCCGGTAGACCCCGACGCCGAGATCGATCTTGTTCGGACGACTATCCTGCCGGAAAATCGGTATCAACGACAGGATCTTGTCGGCTGGCGGCATTGTCAGGTCGTCGAACATTGTTCTCTCCGGTCAGGGGAATTGCCGGCGGCGATGAAACGCCGGCGCTTCATGATGCGGCCGCAGCCCAAATCAGCCGGCCCGCCTATTTCAGCGCGCCGATCTTGTTCTCGATGGCCTCCAGAAATGCGCCGGACCGCACGATTTCGAGAGCCGGTGTGGTCTGCTTGGGCATGTAGCTGTCCTCCTGCTGGAACGGGATCGCCTCGCAAAGCGCATCATAGAGCGCCTGGCTGCCGGTTCCGAGCTTGTAGCCGCCGAGTGCCTCTTCGGTCAGGAAGATGGCGCGGGCCGCAAGCAAGCATTCGACACCAAGGATCTTCGGCATGTTGTCGACCACCTGACGCGTCTTGCGGCATGCCCATGTCGCCATCGAAACATGATCTTCCTGGCTGCTCTTGGTCGGGATGGTATCGGCAACGGCGGGGAAAGCCAGCGTCTTGTTTTCCGATGCGACGGACGCCGCAGCCGTCGAGATGATGCCATAGCCGTAATTCAGGCCGATTGGCTTGCCGGCAAGGTTCGGCGGCAGGCCGTAGTTCAATGTCGTGTCGCAGAGCGAGAACAGGCGTCGCTCGGAAATATTGCCGATTTCCACCAAAGCGATCGTCAGGATGTCCATGGCGAAAGCGATGGGTTCGCAATGAAAGTTGCCGCCGGACAGGAATTCCAGCGCGCCGAGTTCGTTCCAGAAGACGAGCGGATTGTCGGTCGCGGCGTTGAGCTCGCGCGTGATCAGTTCCTTGGCGTGCTCCAACTGGTCGCGGCAGCTTCCATGCACCTGCGGCAGGCAACGGAAGGAATACTGATCCTGGACCCGGGCGGTGTGTTTCGGATGCAGGATATCGTCCTCGAGGCGTACCGCACGTGCTGCCTCGGTCGTGCGGCGGCTACCCCCGATAATGCGACGGATATTTTCCGCAGTCGCGATCTGCCCGGGCTGCTTGCGCACGAGATGAATGCGGGGATCGAACGCTGCCTGCTCGCCGCGGATCGCCTCCAGACTGAGCGCACCCGCCGCATCGGCTGTCTTCATCAGCATCTCGGCGTCATGGAGGTTGAGAACCGCCATGGCCGCGCAGAGGCTGTTGCCGTTGATGAGGGCAAGGCAGTCCTTCGCCTTGAGATCGAAAGCAATTGGCGAGATGCCGGCTTTTTCCAGAGCCTGCGGCGCTGGCATGCGTTCGCCCTGGTAATAGGCTTCCGCCTCCTCATAGCCGATCAGCACCGAAACCATGTGTGCGAGCGGCGCCAGATCGCCAGACGCGCCGACCGACCCCTGGATCGGCACCACAGGGTGAACCCCGCGGTTCAACATCTCAACGAGACGATCGACCACCTCGATCCGCAGACCGGAAACACCGAGGCAGAAGGCGTTGATACGGACGGCCATCATGGCGCGGACGATTTCTTCCGACGCCGGTTCTCCGATGCCGGAGCAATGCGAGAGCACGATATTGCGCTGGAAGCGATCGTTATCGGCCTGGTTGATGGCATAGTCCTTGAGCTTGCCGACGCCGGTGTTGAAGCCGTAGGTTGGCGGCGCGTTTTCGGTCAGCCAGTTTTCCTCGATATAGTTTCTCACCTTGATGATTTCGGCGCGCGCTGTATCGGCGAGCGCTACCTTGGCGCCCTGGCGCGCGATACGAACGGTATCTTTGATCGTCAGGCTGTCACCGTCTAAAATTATGGCGTTCATCTCGATGTCCTTGAAGCTCGATGGGTGTGAGAAAGTAAGTGCCGAAATCGAACACGTCGCGCGCCGGGAGCGCGGCCTGTCTCCATCGCAGCGGTAATGCCACCAGTGACGGCGACGTAGTTTTCCGCGACACTTTCTTCGGTGACGATGGTTCCTGTCATGACGGCGCCGAAATCGCTCATGATGTCTTCAGACCCTCAGTGCGCGTGACGGGGAAAGCCGTGGCACGCGGCTTTGGTGGCGTCTTGAAGCCGGCCGATCAACGCCCCTGCCTTGGGTTCCGGCATGGCAATCGTTTCGAGATAACGGGCTGCCAGCCCGCCCGGCCCTTCGAGCGGGAGAAAGTCGTCGGCCAGACGCCGGACCTGCAACCGTTCCGCCTCCAGCTCCGCTGCCTTGATCTGCTCGTAAAATTCAATCTCTGCCGTGTTCCTGCGGCCTTGACGCAGGGTTAGCCGAAGATGTCGCAACGGCAGGACGAAAAGCGAGCGCCATTCGCCGGCACGGTCCAGAAGCCGCCGCATCTCGCAGTCATCCGCGCCGTGTCCGTCACTATCCGCAAGAGCGAAGAACAGCAGTGACGGCACGTCCACCGCATGACGTGTCTGGGCTTCGAGGCACAAGGACGCGATGCCGGGCTCACTGTAGAGCCGGACCATGGCATCGAATACATTGGCACAGAAAGCAGTGCGCCTCGCAGCTCCGGTATCCTGTTCTGAGCGCGCGTTGCCGCTTGCCGCGGTTTTTTCTTCGAATGCATCAGGGGCTTTTTCCATCACGCTTGTTCCGCCGTCTTCATTCCGGGCGCCGGTTCGTCGTGAGGGAAATGGCAGGCTGCGAATTGGCCGTAGGGCATCGCCGCAAGCTTCGGTTCCTGCGCAGCACAGACCGCCTGAGCGCGTGGGCAACGCCTGCGGAACCGGCATCCGGATGGCGGCGCGCTCCGCGACAAGGCCTGCGTCGGCGTTGCGCTCGGCACGATCTTCCGGCTGGCATCGGGAACCGGGACTGCTTCCAGCAGCATGCGGGTATAAGGATGCGCCGGACGCTGATAGATGGCATCGCCGGTTCCGATCTCGACGATCTTGCCCATGTAGAGGACGGCGACTCTGTCGCTGACATTGCGCACGACGGCGAGATCGTGGGAAATGAAGATCAGCGCCAGGTTTCGCTTCTGGCGGATATCCTGCAGAAGATTGATCACATGCGCCTGCACCGAAACGTCGAGAGATGCAACCGGCTCGTCGCAAACGATCAACTCCGGCCCAACGGCAAGCGCCCGCGCGATCGCAATGCGTTGGCACTGGCCGCCGGAAAACTGATGCGGCCTGCGGCCCTCCACCATCGTCCGGCTCATGCCGACATCGTTGAGCGCACGATCGACCCTTTCCAGCCTTTCCGCTTTGCGGATGCCCTGGATCTCGAGGCCTTCTCCGACGATATCCTGCACCTTGCGGCGCGGATTGAAGGAAGAAATCGGGTCCTGGAAGATCATCTGCAGTTTGCTGCGGATGGCGCGAAGATCGGAAGCCGACAGGTCGGCAACATTCAGGCCGTCATATTCGACGTGGCCGTCGACACGCGTGTCCGCCTTCGGCAGAAGCTTCAGAAGGGCACGGCCGATGGTCGTCTTGCCGCTGCCCGACTCTCCGACGAGACCGAGCGTTTCCCCAGGAGCCACGTCGAAGGAGACGCCGTCGACCGCAACAAAGATCTTGCCGCCGCGCCGGTATCTGACCGAGAGATCGCGAACTTTCAAAAGCGCGTCGTCGCGCAGGAAAGCATCGAAGGCATGCGTTGCGGCACCTGCATCGATGGCCTGGCCGGAAGCCTCGTCATTCATGACAATGCCCTCCTTTCGACCGCGGTGTCGGCTGCATCGTCGGTTTGAACGGGCACATAGCAGGCGAAGCGGTGCTTGCCGTCCGCACTGGTGGTCATCGGCGGCATCGAGGCATGGCAGCGGGCCTCGGCGGAGGGACAGCGCGGTGCGAACGGGCATCCGGGCGCGGGGTTGGCAAGATCAGGCGGACGGCCAGGGATCGTGTGCATTTTCGTATGAGCCGGCTGGTCCATGCGCGGCATCGCCGAAAGCAGAGCCTCGGTATAGCGATGGCGCGGATGGGAAAAGACGGTGTTCGTCGGGCCGTATTCCACGACATGCCCGCCATAGAGCACTAGGATGTCGTCGGTGCGTCCTGCGACGATGCCCAGATTGTGCGTCACCAGGATCATCGACATCTGCCGCTGCTGCTGGATAATCTGCAGCAGATCGAGAATTTCCTTCTGAACCGTGACGTCGAGCGCAGTCGTCGCCTCGTCGGCGATCAAGAGATCCGGCTGGCAGGCAAGTGCCGTGGCGATCATGATCCGCTGCTTCATGCCGCCCGAAAACTGATGCGGATAATGCCCGTAACATTCCGCGGCATCGGGAATGCCGACGCTTGCCAGCAGTTCGATCGCGAGTGCCTTCGCCTGCGCTTTTCCAAGCCGCAAATGGAAGCGGCTCGCCTCTTCGATCTGCCGTCCCACCCGCACGAACGGATTGAGGGATGTCATCGGATTCTGGAAAACCATCCCGAACTTGCGACCGAGAAGGGCACGGCGTTTCGCCTCGTTGAGCGTCGACAGATCGATCCCGTCGGCAAGGATGCGGCCGCTGGTTTTCATGCCCTCCGGCGCAATCCCCATGATCGTCTTGACCAGTATGGATTTGCCCGCTCCGGATTCTCCGACGATGCCGAGCGTCGTGCGCGGCGGGATCCTGAAGCTCACGTCGTGCAGCACGCGGATCGGCCCGAACGGCGACCTGAAATGACAGGAGAGCTCGTGACAATCGAGGACCGGTGTAGTGTTCGCTGCCTCATTCATATCAGAGTTCCCTGACGCGATGGTTCATGCGACGGGCCAGACAATCCCCGACCGTATTGAGCGAATAGACCGTCAGCACGATGGCGACGATCGGTCCGAAGATCAGCAGTGGAAAGCGGCTGAGCAGGTCGGTCGAGCTGGCGATCATCCCGCCCCAGCTCGGCGCCGGCGCCGGAATGCCGTAACCGAGAAAGCTCAACGATCCCTCCGTGATGATCAGCCCCGCCATCAGCGGCGGAACGATGGCCGTCAGCGCCGGAACGAGATTGGGCAGGATCTCGCGCAGCAGAAGCCGCATGTCCGACGCGCCCATGGCGCGTGCCGCCAACACGTAGTCACGGTCGTTCTGGGCAATCACGCCGCCTTTGGCGATGCGTGCATAGGTTCCGATATCGAGCAGGCCAAGCGCCAGCATCATCGTGAAAACCGAATTTCCGGTCACCGATATCAGCGCCAGGATGACGAGGATCGGCGGAAGCGACGCCATGGAATTGGCATAGAGATCGACGATCCGCTCGACCGGGCCGCGATAGAAGCCGGCCAGCATTCCGAGGATCATGCCGATCACCAGCGAGATCAGCGTCGCGACCGAGACGATGGCGAGCGTCGTTCGCGCACCGTAGAGCACGCGGGACAGGATGCTACGTCCGAGCGCATCGGTTCCGAACAGGCCGTTCAGGCTCCATTCCGGACCTTGCGAGAAATCGCCATAGGGGAAGCTTGGCCGGACGAGACCCGGAATGAACTCCACGAAAACCGAGGAGACGATCAGAACCGCCAGGAACACGAAGGCGAACCATTCCATCGGATGGCCGCTCGGCATGCGGAAGCGCGCGGTCTTCGGCATCGCGGCATTCAACGTCTCCGCCAACGCGACCGCTTCGCCGGGCACGAGGTCCGTTTGTGTTGGCTCAAGGCGGCTCATGACACGTCCACCCGCGGATCGATAAGCGCGTAACCGAGATCGACCAGGATGAAGATGACGACGAAGATCACCACCGTCAGCGACAGAATGGCCTGCATGACAGGCAGGTCGTGGCTGCTCACCGCATTGAGAACGGTCCAGCCGATGCCGGGCACCGCGAAATAGCTCTCGACGATGAAGGAACCGCCGAGCAGATAGGTCATCGACAGGCCCATCACCGTCAGCACCTGGGGAGAGGCAGGGCGCAGCACGTGGCGCATCAGGATATAGCGCGTCGGCAGACCCTTGGCCCTGGCAACGAGGACATAGTCCTCCTGGAGGACCGCAACGAATTCGCTGCGGCTCACCCTGTAGAAATAGGCTGCCTGGTGCACGCTGAGGCACATCACCGGCAAGGCGACGTAGTAGAGATTGCCGATCGGGTCGTCGCTGAAGGAAACCCAGCCGGTCGCCGGCAGCCAGCGCAGCACGATTGCGAAGACGAAGCCGAGCAGAACCACGATGACGAAGGTCGGGATCGACAGCATGACCGAGGACACCGCCCGCAGCACCGTATCGACGATGCCGCCCGGCCGGCTGGCGGTATACATGGCGAGCGGCACGCCGATCAGGAGCGAGACGAACATGGCAAGCAGTGCAATCTCGAACGTCACTGCCGCCCGGTCGACCAGGAGTTTTGCCACGGACTGCTGGCTGAACATGGTCTGCCCGAGATCTCCCTGAAGAAGCCGTCCGAGCCAGCCGAGATAACGTTCCCAGACCGGCAGATCGTAGCCGTAACGGCTGTTCAGCGCATCGATCTGCGCCTGCGTCGCGTTCTCTCCAAGGATCAGCTGCGCCGCCGACCCCGGCATCAGGCTCGACAGCGCCGTCGCCGAGAACGTCACCAGCAGGAAGACCGGAATGCCGGCCAGAAGCCGGACGCCGACCGCTTTCAGATAGGAGAGCTTGGCAATTCGCAACGATCGGACTCCGATTGTCAGGTGGAACATCCAATGCCGGACTGGACCGGCATCCGGATTTCGCAAAACGAGACGGCAGAGCGGCCGGCCTCCGGGATCAGAGTGCCTTCCATCTGTCCTCGGCATCGAGCCAGCCGCTGTCCCGCTCCAGCGCGGCCTTCTGCTCGGCAGGCGTCATGCCGCCCATGCTGTGCTCGTCGGCGTAACGCGTGCTGCGGTCGTTGAAGACATGCCGCCCGTAATCCATCATGCCATACATCGATCCCTTCTCGAGATAATGCATGGTCACCAGGTTGAAGCCGAGCGCTTCGATTTCCTCGAGCCGCACGAAGGGCACGCCGTTGACTGTCGCGACATCGCCGAACATCTTCCAGCCGGGCAATTCCTTTGCCACCTTCTGACATTCCTCCAACGTGCGCAGCCCATGCACATAGGTCATTTCAGCACCGAGTGCTGCGGCGCGCACGCAGCGTTCGATAGCGTCGTCCAGCCCCTTCTCGAGCTTGGATTCGGTGCGTGCGATAACCACGCAATCGGTGCCTTCGCAGGCTTCGATCGAGGCCTTGATCTTGGCGAGCCACAGCTCCTGCGAGACGACCTCATGCGGCACGTTGCCATCGACCTTGCCGGCCAGCGTCGCCGCCTCCATGGCGCGGCCGAACCGCGCATAGCCGCGTTCATTGGGCGTATCCTCGATCAGGATCGCTCCGGCACCGGCTTTGGCGAGACGATAACAGGTGCGGAAGGTCTGGACGACATCGCCGAAGCCGTCATCCGCATCGATGACCAGCGGCAGAGGCGAATAGTCGGCGATGCGGTCGGTCGCGTAGACCAGTTCCTCCTGATTATGCAGGCCGAGATCCGGCACGCCGGACATGCTGAATCCCAGCGATGCGCCGCTGAGCAGGATCGCCTCGAAGCCGGCCATTTCCGCCGCCTTGGCGGAGTAGCAATCCCAGACGCAGGGCGTGAACACCTGCTTGCGGGAAACCAGGTCCCGAAACTTCACCTTCTTGCGATTGCCGATCATCGTCATCCACCTTTTCCGATCGCCCCGCGTCGCAGGGCTCATTCCGTCGTCTTAACGTCTCTGGCGTGTACGGTCGTCCAGCCCATCGACCGGCCCTTCCCTGCCCGCCCGGATCTTCCGGGCGAGCTTGTGCGTCATGATCTGGAGCCCGCTATTTCTGGCAGGCATCCGTGCAAACGTAGAGGAACTGCTTTTGCAGGATGCCGCCATTCGAGGGAACGACGCCGCCGGTATTGTCGCGCAGCAGCAGCGAGCGCGTCTGTTCCCCGAAGATGTAGAGCGGCATCTCGGTTGCAACGAGCTTCTGAACCTTGACATAGGCGGCTTTGACAGCGGCCGGATCGAGAGTGGAGCTGGCCTCCTTCAGTGCAGCATCCATCTCGGCACTCTTGTACTGTCCCCAGTTGAAAGCACCGCCGGAGCTCAGCAGGTTGGAAATGTTCGGCTCGGCACCGTTCGACACCAGTACCCCGCCCTCGACGCAGATGTCGAAATCGAGCTGCGTCTTGCACCGCTGGATCAGCGAGGCCTGGTCGACTTCGACGATCTCAGCCGAGGCGCCCTCATAGCCGGTCAGCACCTGCTGAATGTAGGCGGCAAGACGCTTCAGGTCCGAGTTGGTATAGGTGACGATCTTGATCGAGAATGGCTTGCCGTCCGCCTTCAGAGCATCGAACAGTTCCTGCGCCTTCTTCGGATCATAGGTGGGCAACGATGAAACGCTGTCGAAATAGGGCGAATTCTCTCCAAAGTAATTGCTGGGTGCCTTGTATCCGGGCATCTGCGTGAAGGCCTGCATCAGCCGCGCGCGGTCGATGGCGGAATAGAAGGCCTCGCGGGCGCGAACATCGGTGAAGATGCCCTTGGCCTGGTTGAGATAGGCGCGGTTGATGCCGCGGATCGGGATCTCGCGGGTCGCAACCCCCGGCGCCGTTGCGTTCGAGCCGAACTGATAGGGATAACCGGCCATCATCGTTGCGCCACCCTGCACGACGGTGGCGATGCGGCTGTTGGTTTCGGGAATGATGGCGAACTTGATCGTATCCAGATAGGGGCGCGGCTGATCCCAATAACCGGGATTGCGGGCCATGGTCATCGATATGCCCTGGTTCCATTCGGTCAGCGTAAAGGCGCCGGCGCCCACCGGCTTGATATCGGTCTTTTCCTTGGCGGCCTTCAATGCTGCCGGCGAGGCGATGAAGGGGCACAGCTCGGCGACCTGGGCTGCGAAATTGGCGTTCGGGGAGGACAGCTTGATCGTCAGCGTCTGTGGATCGACGACGGTGATCGCCTTGTTCCAGGAAGAGATGAACGGCTGAGCCGGCGAAAGCGTGGCCGGATCGGCGGCGCGGTCCCAATTGTATTTGACGGCTTCCGCATCGTAGGGCGCACCGTCCGTGAACTTCATGTCCTTGCGAAGCTTCAAGGTCCAGGTCACCGCGTCGGTGCTGGTCAGGCTTTCGGCCATGCCACCGGTCACGACGCCCTTATCGTTGACGTAGACGATAAAGCCGTAGACGGCGTCGAGCACATCCATCGGACCGCCGGGATAGGTGCCGGCGGTGATCGCCGGATCCCAGCTCTTGATGTCCGAACCGTTGATAATGGTCATCGTGCCGCCGCTGACGGGCTTTTCCGTCTGCGCGATCGCGGAAGATGCGGCGAGCATCATGGGTGCCGCCGTCGTCAGCGACAACAGCAAGGCGGCGGCGCCACGCATGAACAGGCTCTGCAGCCTTCTGGAACGATTGTCTGACAACATCACTCTATCTCCTTTTTTGAGTTCCCCTGGGGGAGTGATTGTGCGTCGTTGTTTGCATGCGGTTGACATCATGGCCGGGCAGCTTTCAGCGCTGCTCTTCATGGCTCAGTCGTTATGATCCTCCGTCCAGCGCCGGACCGTCGGATGATGAAGCCCGAATTGATCCAGCGCACGCCCCACGGTCTGGTCGACCATTTCGGCGATTGATTTCGGCAGCGTGTAAAAGCTCGGCACCGGTGGCATGATGACGGCGCCGCTGCGTGTCGCCTGGTCCATCAGCGCGATATGGCCCGCATGCAACGGCGTTTCCCGCACCATCAGCACCAGCCGGCGGCGTTCCTTCAGGCAGACATCGGCGGCGCGCACGATCAGATCGTCTGCATAACAATGCGCGATCCCGCTCAGCGTCTTGATCGAGCATGGTGCAACCAGCATGCCGTCGCAGCGGAAGGAGCCGGAGGCGATCGAGGCGCCGATATCCCCGTGGCTGTAGACCCGGTCGGCGAGGCCACGGATTTCGTCCGCAGTCTTTCCCGTCCCTTCGGCCAGTGCCGTGCGGATCGCCGCGGGCGATATGACAAGATGCGTTTCGACATCGTCGAAATCCCGCAGCATCTCCAGCGCACGCAGGCCGTAGATTGCACCGGAAGCCCCTGATATGCCGATGATCAAGCGCCTCAAACGTTCATCTCCGGCTTGACACGCGACAGCAGCTGACGCATCCGCTCGTAGGATTCCAGCGGCGGAAGCGCCTTGTCGAACCCTTCCTTCCGATCGCCCGCCTTCATCGTGGCGTCATAACCGACCTTGGCGATCACGCCGCCGTCTTCCTGAGGCTCGGACCGGTCTGCCGGAAGGTCCGTGACGATGAGAATGTCGCGCTCCGCGCGCATGCGCGTCATCTTTGCCAATTCGACGGCACCGAGATCCCAGGGGTCGACATCGCTGTCGACGATGGTGATGTTCTTGACGATGCTGACCGCACCCCAGCAGATCGACATGATGCGGCGTGCCTGTCCCGGGCGGGGCGCATCGATCTGCACGACCACGTTGTTCCGTCCGCTACCTGACGCGGTGACGGCAACCTCGCCGACATTAAAAACGGACCGCCGGATGACGGCCTTGAGGCTTGCAGCGATCGGCACCGCGCCGAGATAGAGGTGCTCCATGTGGTAACCGGGCTCGATCACCTGCAACATCGCGTCGGAGCGGCAAGTCATGCATTCAAATCTGACGCGCACCCCGGAGCCGTAATCCTCGTACATGCCGTGATATTCGGAGACCAATCCCTCGAGGATCGGCTCGTCGATATGAATATGACCTTCGAGCACGATCTCCGCCTCTGCAGGCACCGCAAGATCGATCGACTTGCAGTGGACAAGCCGCACCGGCTCGCCGAGCAACGATCCGGCGCAGTGCATTTCATCGTCACCGAGCCCCAGATAGAAGCAGGCGGCAAGCTGAATGGCCGGATGCGCGCCGAGGACGACGGCGAAGGGCAGCGGCTCGCCTTTGGCGCCTGCCTTGCGAGCCATGATGGCGAGATGATGGTTCGGTGCAATACCGATCATCGCTTCGTTCGGACCAAGCACCTTGATGCGGGCATAGGACGCGTTGCCCAAGCCTGTTTCAGGGTCGCGCGCCACGATCAGACCCGCAGTAATGTAGGGACCGGTCTCCTTGGAAAAGAACGTCGGGACTGGAAGCCGGGTCAGGATGTCGTCCCGGAAGAGCTGTTGCTGTACCGGCGCATCGTCCACGAAGACTGGCGGCACCGGAGACGCGATCGAGGATAGCAGCTTCTGCTGGATATCGCTTTTCGCGACATCAAGCGCCAGGGCGACACGATCAAGATCCGACAGGATGTTGCCGAAGATCGGCATGTCGTGACCCTTGATGCGGTCGAGCCGTACCGCCGCCTTTTCATCGACGATGGAAAGAATGGCCGATACGTCGTGGATCGGGTCGACTTCCTCCGAAATCACCAGCAGCCGACCGCGTCGGTCGAGTTCCTGAAGAATGCCTCGACACGACTGATCGCTTTCGCCGCGTGGCATTGCGCTGGCCGCCCCGGATGTCATTGCCGCGTTTTCAAGCGGATCAGGGTGATCATTCATCCGGTAATCCTGTGAAAGTCATTTCCGAGGGCTGTTGTGATGCGGCAAGTATCAGCCGCACGCCGGAGACTGGGTAGCTCGAAAATCACGAATTGGGGGATAGGAAAATCAGAATGCTCCGCGCATGAGCACGATTCGGCACGATATGTTTTTTAGATCACGCCTGTCGGCCGAAGACGGCAACGAGTGACTGGATCATCGTCCGTTCGGCCTCGGACAGCGTCCTTTCGCCGGAGAAAATCACTGAGAGGTTTCCGGCGATCACGTCTTCCGTAATCGGCGCCGCGGTGAGGCGCCCGCTGCCGATATCCTGCTGGACCGAGGACACCGGCAGGACCGTACAGACCGGCAAACGGCGGACCATGGCGATGGCCAATGGCAGAGAACCGACGTCCATGACCGGCTCGACACGCAGATGCCGCGCACTGGCGGCTGCCATGAACGCCTGATGGATACTGAGATGCTTGATTCCGAGAACCAGCGGAAATCCGCAAACTTCGGCCAGTGGAATTTCCGTTCGGCCGGCAAGGTTCAAGGCCGGATTGGCAACGACCGAGAGGCGCTCGCTCGGTCCGAGATGGATCCGGGTCATCTGCGTCTGGACGGCACCGACAATGGCCAGATTGAGCTCTCCCGCGCGCACCTGATCGTGAAGCACAGCGTTGGAACCTTCGATGATTCTCAGCCGGTATTCGGGATGGCCAAGGCGGGTTGCCGTCAGTGCCTGCGCCACCTTGTCCGTCATGACGCTATCATGCCCCGAACTCGGCAGCATGCCGATCGAGATGGTCGCCTGTGTGTGGGCGGCAATATCCAGACTGGCCCGAAGGAGGCTATCGATGCGCTCTTCGATCTCCAGGGTGAAGGGAAGCAATGCCTTGCCGGCCTTCGTGCTCTCGGCACCGTTGCGCCGCCGTTCGAACAGAGGTTGCCCGACAACTGCCTCGATTTTCTGAATCTGGATCGAAACGGACGGTTGCGTGACATGCGCCGCGCGCGCCGCCGCCGAAATACCTCCGCTGAGATGCGCAAGGTTGAAGTAGTGCAATTGACGTGCCGTCAACTGCGGTCGAAAGACGATATTGGCCTCCATTGCCTCCAGATTTTTCTTGAGGCTACAAAGCATGGCGGACACGACCTCCTGATCCGGCCCGTTTGCGCGCACGCCCAAGGTGCTCGACAAAGGCGGATCGAGGGGCTCCAGATGCAGGCGCGCAAGTCCGAGCCGGTCGGCGACCATACTGCGCGGCATCAGGAACCGCATCTGCGGAAACTCGTTGAGCAGCCGGTGAAGGTCTGCCGGCTCCTCATCCATCAGGATCATGCGGTCGCGGATGCCATGCTCGTCCGCATATCGGATAACGGCATCGCGAAGTGCCTGACGCATTTTCAGAACGACAAATTTCTGATTGGGGGAGCGAAGATCAACCGCGGCCTCCGCCGTTCCGACGGAAAACCAGACCTCATCGTAAAAGGGCGTCATCGCAGGCAGGTTCGCAGATGGCACGCCGGTCATATAGCCGACTTCGATTTCCACCGAACCCGCGTTGCCCGGGATGTCCGCAGCCTCGTCGTCAACAAGGGATTTTCCTCGCTGGTCTGCAAACATCACGTCGATCAGCAGGTCGGGCCGCTCGCGTTCCATATCTTCGACGGTACGTCCGATCGCCTTCGAAAACCGGCCGATGGAGAAACTGAGATCGAGACGAATATCGATGCGACGATGGTCCGTGTCCCCATTCCGCATCCGACGCACGAACCTTTCGCGATGCAGGATGGCCGTTGCCTGCTGAAACAGCCAGAAGGCTGCCGGTAAAGGACTGAGGTGACCGCTTTTGCGAATGAAGAGCTTGAGTTGAAGTTCATTTTCCAAAGTACGCAGACTGGATGTCAGCGCCGAAGGAGCAATCCCAAGCTCGCGCGCGGTCTCCGCCAGCGTCGGGCTCTGACAGGCCAGCACGAAATGGGCCAGTTGCTGGATTTCGATGCGCGGCGGATTTGTAATCACTGCGGGTCTATATCGGATTGCACAAGGGGCTCACCCGACTATGGCACACAAAGCGTTATGCCGCACGAATATCAGCGCCGGCCCATTGCTTCCCGAGCCCACCGAACCGACATGGTCGGCCTCGGACATTGGTCGGGTGCAGCACTGGCGATGGAATGCCTGGACAGGCCGAGAGCGTCGAAACCGGGAGCCCGTATCTTGAGGGTGATCAGTCCTTCTTAGAAAAATCGAGAATCTTCCGTTCCGATCATTCGCGATCGGCCGGACCAGAAGACGTCAGCCGGCGATCAAAGCGGCTTCATACACCATCGTCGCGGCGGCAAGATCAGCCAACGCCGTTCCGACTGCCTTGTAGAGAGTGATCTCGTCATTGGATGTCCGCGCTGGAATATCCCGGCGACACAGCTCGTCAAGCGTCGCACGCACCGCATCTGCAGCAATGACGCCGGCTCTGATCGGCTGAACCAGATCGCCCGCTTCGTGAAGGGCCTCGTGAGTGTCGATATAGACCGAGGAGCGCCGAAGCGCCTCGTCATCCGCCTCGCGCATCGCCGGGGTGAAGCCGCCGATCAGATCGACATGGCTGCCCGGCCGTAGCCATTCGCCCCGGATAAGCGGTGCTGTCGCCAGCGTCGCTGCGCTGACGATATCGGCTTGCCGCGCCGCGGCTTCCAGATCCGTGACGGCGGTGGCCTGGAGCCCCTGTAGCCGGAGGCTCTGCGCCAGCCGTTCCGCATTGGCGGGATCGATATCCCAGATATCCACATGCGCGATCGGCCGGACGGCGCGGTAGGCATCGGGTATGAGGCTCGCGACGCGGCCTGCGCCGATCACCAGCAGGCGGCGCGCGTCCTGTCGGGCAAGATAGTCCGCGGCAAGGGCCGATGCCGCTACCGTGCGGCGCGCGGTGATCGTGTTTCCGTCAAGGAGCGCAAGCTGCATCCCGGTCCGGCCATCATAGAGCATGTAAGTCGAGGTCAAACCGGGAATGCCGCGTACCGTGTTGCCGGGAAAGACGGTGACGATCTTGATGCCAAGGTAGCGCTCCGACCGGTGCGTTTCATGCCAGGCAGGCATCAGAAGCAGCGTCGCATCAGGTTCGCCGCTATTGGCGATCGTGTGGTGATGCCGTACCGGCACAACACAGCCTTCGGCAAATGCTTGCCGCAGGGTCGCGACCAGCGCGCCGAAAGGTAGGAACTCGCCCGTTGCCCGGGCATCGAGAATACGGATTTGTGTGTGGGTCATTGAAGCGATCTCTCAGGAGGTTCTGACTGCTGGATAAAGCGAGTTCTGTGTGATTGAACGAGAGCCGCGTCGCCGCTGCGCGGCGTACCGGCTTTTCAACCGGCATCGGCCCTTTGGACACTCCGTTGCGATCGGAATGCGGAGCAACTCGGCACCGCTCAGCCAAACGCAGCTTTCTTCTCCAGAATTCTGGCGTATTGCGTAAGCGGATAGCACAGGGCGAAGAAGATCACCGCGACGAGACCGTACACCTTGAAAGGTTCGAAGGTCGCGTTGTTGATGGCGTTCGCGGTTTTCAATAGTTCTTCGAAGCCGAGGATCGAGGCCAGTGCGGTGCTCTTGATCAACTGGACCAAGAACCCGACAGTCGGCGCGCGCGTGATCCGGAAAGCCTGCGGCAGGATGACAAGCCGAAGTTCGAGAAGACGATGCAAGCCCAGGCTGGCTGCAGCGTCCCATTGCCCGCGCGGCACCGCCTCGACGCCGCTCCGCCAGATTTCCGCAAGATAAGCGCTGGCATAGAACGTCAGGCCGCAGACGGCGGCGGTCCATGACTCGATCCGGAAACCGAGCATCGGCAGGCCGAAGAACATCAGAAAGAGCTGCATGAGGAGCGGCGTTCCCTGAAACAGGGCAATGTAGCCGGACGCGAAGCTGCGCGGCCAGCGTGTTTTCGATATCCGTGCAGACAGGATCGCCAGGCCAACGATGGCGCCGCCGGCAAAGGCTGCGAGCGAAAGCATAAGGGTCCAGCGTGTCGCGAAGACAAGATTGCGCAGAATGTCCCAGAAGGTGAACTCAATCATGCCAGACCGGCTCCCAGAAAACGACGTTTCCCGGCGAAAAGGAGCCGGCGAAGTGCGGCGGACATTGAAAGGTAGATCAACGTCGCCACCAGATAGGTCTCGAAGGAGCGGAAGGTGCGCGACTGAAGCAGATCGGCCTCCTGCGCCAGCTCGCGGACGGATATTTGCGAAACCACCGCCGATTCCAGCATCATGATGATGACCTGGCTCGTCAGCGCCGGGAAAATGATGGCGATCGCTTGCGGCAGAATGATTTTGAAGAACACCAGCCGGGGCCTGAGGCCGAGTGCCTGCGCCGCCTCCTTCTGGCCTCTCGGTATGGCATCGAGCCCGGCCCCGACCACCTCGATCGTGTAGGCCGCCATATTGAGGGTCATGGCAAGGACTGCGGCGGAGATCGGATCGAGGCGAATGCCGAGGCTAGGCAAGCCAAAGAAGATGAAGAACAGCTGCACCAGGAATGGCGTATTGCGCATGATTTCCACATACAGGCCGACGACCTTGCGCAACCATGGATAAGGTCCCCGGCGCGCGGCCGCGCCGAGAACGCTGAGAACGATCCCGAGGACCGATGTGGAGGCCGTCAGCGCAAGCGTCGTGCCTGCGCCATAAGCCAGAGCTACCATTCCGTCCCAAAGCCAGTTGAAATCGAGGCTGTATCTCATCTTTCGTCCTTTGGAGCCGGATGATCTGGGCCGGGTCGGCCCGAAATCTCGATCCGCCTCTCAACCAAAGAATGGGAGCATGATGCCACCGGAATCGCTTACAGTTTTCGGCATCATGCTCTGGTGAGTGGGAGGCCGTCCTCGTCAGTCCTTCAGGTTTTCAGGGTTGAGCGGCGCTTTCAGCCAGCTCTTCGAGCTTGTGTCGAGCGAACCATCGGCGATCATTGCGGCGACGCTGTCATTGACAGCCTTCTTCAGGCCTTCCTCGCCCTTGCGGAGCGCGATGTGCGAGGGGGAGCTGAGGAGCTGGAACTTCTGCTCCGGCTTCAGTTCGTCCTGTCGTGCCAGAACCTGCGCACCGACATCGTTGCCGACCACCATCAACTGGGTCTGGCCGGATATGAAGGCCTGGATGACCGAATTGTAGTTCTCGAAACGCTGGATCGCAACCGATCCGGGCGCAGCTGCCGTCAGCGACGTGTCTTCGAGCGTCCCACGATTGACGGCAACGGTCTTGTCGGCGAGGTCTTCCTTGCTGCTCACCTTCAGTGCTGCCGGACCGATGACGGCGATATAGTAGGGGGCGTACGGGGCGGCATAATCGATAACCTCGGCGCGCTCCTTCGAATAGCCGACGCTCATCAGCAGGTCGACGCGGTCGTCGTTCAGGTAGGCGATCCTGTTCTGGCCGGTAACGCTCACGAGATTGAGTTTCACGCCGAGCCCGTCGGCAATTTTCTGGGCGACGTCGACGTCATAGCCCTTGATGCTCATATCGGCGCTTGCCGAAGAGAAGGGTGGGAAATCGGAGAAGATGCCGATGTTGATCTCGCCTGCGGCCTTGATATCGGCAAGTTCGTCGGCCTGTGCGGCTCCTGCCAGGATGCCGAACACGGCAATTGCCGCGGTGGCGGTGTAGCGCAATTTCATAAGAGCAGTCATGTCGTTCCCCTTTTTGAGACGTGTTGTGCGACAGGTGATGGATGGCAGCGGGCGCGAGGCACGCTGCCGCTGTGGAGCTGGTTCTCAGGTCACGTTTGTCCTGACCGCGGGACTGAACATCGCGAGGCACAGGAGTTCGAACAGGACCTGCGCGGCGATCTGCGCGGTGTTGGTGGTATTGTCGTATTGCGGCGCGATTTCCACGACGTCGCCGCCGATGAGGTTGATGCCCTTGAAGCCGCGCAGCAGCGTCAGGACCTCCCTCGGCTGAAGCCCGCCGACTTCTGGCGTGCCGGTTCCCGGAGCGAAGGCCGGATCGAGGCTGTCCACGTCGAAACTGAGATAGGTCGGACCGGCGCCGACAACCTCCAGAGCCTTTGCGATCACCGCCTTGAGGCCCATCTCCGCCACCTCTTCGGCGTGGATGACGGTCATGCCGGCGGCAAAGGAGAACTCCCAGAGATATTCGCCGCCGCCGCGGATGCCGATCTGGATCGTACGCTTCGGATCGAGCACGCCCGCCAGAACTGCCTCGCGGAAGGGCGCGCCGTGGTGGAACTTGGAGCCCTCATAGGGACCAGCGGTATCGCAGTGAGCGTCGATGTGGATCATGCCTACCGGCTGACTGGCCGCCAGGCCCTTGAGAATGGCGCCGGAGATCGAATGGTCGCCGCCGACCGACAGCGGGATAACCCCTGTTGCCGCGATCATCCGGTAGCAGGCCCCGATGTCGGCATGGCACTCGGCCAAGCCGAACCGGCTGCGCATCGGCACGTCGCCGACGTCGGCGACCTTTAACCCTCCCATCGGCGCGACACGCAGAACATGTTCGTAGGGCCCCACACGCTCGACAGCCCGGACGGCCCGCGGCCCCAGCCGCGCGCCGGCACGATTGGTGACGCCGAGATCCATCGGCACGCCGATCAGGGCCACGTCAAGCGCTTCAAGCACCTCGGGGCGCAAGCCGTTCTCGATGAAACGGGCGTCCAGAAAGGTCGCAGGGTCGGCGAAGGGCCATTTGCGGCTGTCGCCGTCCTTGAATACGCTGGCCGCCACGGCGCGGAAGTGCGGATCTTCCATCTCCCCGCCTGCAGCGCTGCCGAAGCGCTTTCTCAAGTCTTCCAGAAAATCCCGGTCAATGGTCAAGGCAGGCTCCCGCGGTATTGATGCTGCCATCATCATCGGCGCCGCCCGCTTCTCTTGGAACCGCGAAAATTCGAGAGGGGATATAACGATTCTTGATAGACCAGGCCTGCCGAGGCTCCGCGAAGCGGGTAGTGCGTTCATCCGGACGTTCAGAAAACTTTATAACCCGGCGAGAATTTTCCCACTACCGCGGTTGGTAACCTCCAAGCAGTCTCCGATGCGAACGGTCCAGCAGAGGGCCGACAACAAAGGGAACCTACCATGTTGCACGATATGACACGCCGCCGCTTCCTCGGATCCGCCGCTGCCGCGGGGATTGCCGGCACGATGACCGGGTTTGCGAGATCCGCCGCAGCCGGCAGCGGCAATCTCACCGCCGTCGAATGGGGCGGCGAGGTCGTCGAAGCTATGAAGCAGATTGCCGCCGACCAGAATGCGGCGACATTCAACTGGGTTCTCCATCAGGGCGGCGCGGGCGCTATCCTGCCAAAGATCAAGGCCGTCTGGCCGAATGTCGACTACGACTACGTCGCTGGCTGGGAAGGCTCATTCAACAGCATGGTGAAGGAAGATTGGCTCGAGACCATCAATCCTGCCGATATTCCCAACCTTGCGAATATTCCCGAGAAAATCATCATTCGTGACGGCAAGGGCAATATCAAAGCGGTCCCACGCGCAGTTGGCGGCATGTATTTCGGTGCACGAACCGACACGGCCCCTATCGCTGTGAAGACCATCGATGATCTGCTCAGTCCCGATCTTAAGGGCGCGATCTGCTGGCCGGGCCCGACACAGAGCATGATGCTCCAGATTGTCGCGCTCGCCCTTCACGCCGGCGGCAGTGAAACGAATATGGAACCTGGATGGAAGCTGATGACGGAATTGGCGAAATCCGGCAATATCGGCCGCGTCGCCATCACCGATATCGATTTCACCAATTCGCTGACGTCGGGCGAGACCTCCGTCGGCTTCTTCGCTGAGCCCGGCTGGGCGGCCGTGGCGAAGAACTTCCCGGTTACTCGTTTCACCAAGGACAGTAACTTCAAGGCCTTCCTCTACCAGAGCGGTTTCGGCGTACTGAAGAATAGACCGAACACCAAGGCGACGCTCGATTTCGTCAACTTCGCGATCAGCCCGGACATGAATTCGCTCTATGCCAAGGTGGCTGGCGAAGCGCCGTTGAACAGCAAGGCGGTCACGCCCGACAATCTGAAGCATCTGTCCTTCACGTCGGACGAGTTTTCGAGCTTCGTCTATGTGCCGGACTACAATGTCGTTCTCGAACAGCAGGATGCCTGGTCCAAGCGCTGGGAACAGGACATCGCCCGGTTGCTCTAAGGCACCTCGCGGCAGGTTATCGAAGGCGCGAGCGCGGGATTCGATAACCTGCCTTTCTCATGGCCCTAGGGGCGAGGAAAAGGCTGTTCCACCATGACCAAGGTTAGGCGGCAACCCGTTGCCATTTCAATACCTGATCGCCGAGATGCGGCACTGACGCTCGGGCCAGCCCTCCTGGTGTTCGCATTCGGTTTTCTGTCACCATTAATCAATCTGGCAATCGAAAGCTTGAAGGAGTTTACGCCGGGGCGCGTCGGTTCCGTTGAAAATGCCGCGGCAACGGTCCAAAACTATTACGAGCTTGCAAACCAGGCGTTTGCGAGTGTCCTGCTGACGACCTTCTGGATCGGTGGAGTTGCCGCGATCATCGGCCAGCTTGTGGCATTCCCGCTGGCCTACTTTATCGTGCGGCGCATTTCCCCGCGGATGCGCGCGCTCACCCTCGGCTTTTTGATTACACTTGTTCTATCCAGCGTCCTGATCAAGACATACGCGATCGAAGTGACCTTCGGGTCGGTCGGCATCTTGCGACCCCTCCTCTTGACACTTGGCCTTTCGCCCAACAGCCGCGAATATATCAATATCGTCGTTACTGCGGGCCTGGTTCACTCGATCATACCGGTCGCAACGCTAACGCTGATTGGCGCGATGCAATCGATCGATCCGCGTCTGCTCGATGCAGCCCAGTCGCTCGGCGCGCCGGGATGGAAAGCCCATTTGTCGATCACTCTTCCCCTGAGCTTCCCAGCTCTGATCTCAAGCACGCTTGTCTCGCTGACTTTCGCGATCAGCGCCTTCGTCATTCCCATGGTGCTCGGGAGGGGCCGGGTGCTTTTCATATCGAACGTCATCTACACCCGGTTCAGCGATATCGCCAACTATCCGAGCGGCGCGGCGATCTCGCTCGTCATGCTTGCCGCGGCCTTGGCGGTCGTCGCTGTCATAACGTTTGCGCAGGCCTGGAAGGTTTCCCGATGAGCAGACAATCTCTTGCAGCGCGAACCGGGGACCGGATCGCCGTTTCCCTCGCCTACGGTGTCATCGGCCTTGGATTGGCGTTCCTCGCCATCCCGTTGGTGATAACATGCCTCATGGCTTTCGACGCCAGGACCTACCTCGGTCCACTGCCGCCACCTGCCTTGTCGCTTCACTGGTTCGAACGGCTCGTCTCTCAGGCGGATATCCTTACCAGCCTACGCACCAGCCTCATCTTGGCGGTACTCACGACGGTTCTGTCCGTCACGATCGGAACTGCGGCGGCCGTCGGCCTTGCCCGTGGCAATTTTCCAGGAAAGGCAGCGCTGACTTCGGCCTTTCTCTCGCCACTCATCGTTCCGCCGGTCGTCATTGGATTCGGCCTGCTGCTTTTCCTTTCCAAGGCCGGTATCACAAATGGTATGGCGCGCCTGCTCCTCGGCCACGTGATCGTGACGTTGCCCTATTGCATAAGGACCAGCCTCGCCAGCCTTCTTGGCAGCGACCAACGATTGACGGAAGCCGCAATGGTTCTCGGCGCCACCGAGCGCCAGGCCTTCTGGACCATTACCCTACCGCTCATGCGGACCGGCGTCGTCACCGGCGCGATCTTCGCCTTCGCAATTTCGATAGATGACGTATCGATCAGTCTCTTTCTGAGCGATCCGTCGGCAACGACCTTGCCTGTTACGCTGGTCAGCAACATGCGCGCGGCTTTCGATCTGACGATCGCTGCGGCGGCCGTGGTCCTGATTGCCGTCACCGCGTTGCTGATCGTTGTGCTGGACCGTGTCGTCGGCTTCGACACTGTCGTCGGTCAGGGTTTGTTTCGTTCATGAGGACAATACGATGATTTCTGCCGTGGAATTTCAAGGGGTCAGCAAGCGCTTCGGCGAAACGGTCGCCCTCGGTAATATCTCCTTCTCGGTGAACCCAGGTGAAACAATCGCACTGCTTGGACCGAGCGGCTGCGGCAAGACCACCATTCTTCGGCTCATTGCCGGATTCGAGCGGCCCGACAAAGGCTCGATCCTGATCGACGGCGAGCCGATGGCCGGATTGAAACCCTATGATCGCAATGTCGGGCTGCTGTTCCAGCACTACGCTCTTTTCCCGCATATGACCGTCGAACAGAACATCGGCTACGGGCTTCGCCATCGCAACCATCCGCCGGGGCAAATACCTCGCCGCATCGCCGAGATGCTTGAGCTCGTCCGGCTCGTCGGATTCGGACAGCGGCGGCCGCACCAGTTGAGCGGCGGCCAGCAGCAGCGTGTTGCGCTTGCGCGGGCGCTCGCCACCCATCCGAGCCTTGTTCTTCTGGATGAGCCCCTGTCGGCCCTCGACGCCAAACTTCGCCATGAGCTGCGCACCGAATTGAAGGATGTGCTCGCCGCGGTCGGCTCGACCGCAATCGTGGTAACCCACGACCAGGAGGAGGCGATGAGCCTGGGAGAGCGCATATTCGTGATGAACCGTGGAGCCATCATGCAATCCGGCAGGCCGGATGATGTGTATTGGCGTCCAGACTCGCATTTCGTCGCGGATTTCATGGGGCGGACGAATTGGATTCATGGCTCGATTTCGGCCGCGGGCGGAACGGCCGGCAAATTTCGCTCCGAATCCGGCTGGGAGTTTCCGGTTGCGTCCACGGGAAGCCTTTCAGGTGCCGCCGAGATTTGCGTGAGGCCGGAAAGCGTCGAGATATCGTCCGGCGCTCCGGGTGCCGGGGCCATGCCCGGACGCGTTGCCGACGTTGTGACACTCGGTGCCTTCAGGCATATCGTTCTGGACCTCGTCAGTGGCGACCGCTTAATCTCGGCTTGCCCGAACCGTCCAGACATAGCCTTTGCTCGCGGGCAGGAGATCAGCGTTTCCATTCCGCCCGAGGCATGCGTTCTGTTCGCGCGATAAGCTGGCATTCCCGACTAAGTGTCACCAGTTGTCGGAAGGACATGGTTCGTCCAATATCCGCTTATAGGCGGAGAGGCCCTCAGCACTCGAGCGCCCCAAACTTTGGAATGCGCTTCTGATGCTTGATCTTGATTCCTATCTGCTTCGTGCATTTCTGACCGTCGCGGAGATCGGCACCGTCAATGGAGCAGCCGTCAAGCTGAACAGAACGCAGGCCGCCGTGAGCATGCAGATCCGCAAGCTGGAGGAGCTTGTCGGCGTTACGCTGTTTTCGCGTTCGTCAAAAGGCCTCGAGCTCACGAGCCATGGGCAGATCATGCTGGCTTATGCCCGCGAAATGGTCGCCCTCAGCGACGAGGTCGAGAAAAGGCTGACAGGCAAGATGATCGAGGACCGCATTCGCCTCGGCGTCGTTGAGGACTTCGCAGCCGGCCACCTGATCGACATTCTTAGTGACTTTAGGGCGCAGAACCCGAAGGTCGATATCGACATCATTGTCGAGCCGAATCGCCGCCTCGCCAACCTGTTTGAAGACGGGAAGCTGGATCTCGTGGTTTGCGACATCACCTGCCTCGCGCGAAAACCGACCCTGATCTGGACCGAATATTTGATGTGGACGGTCAGATCCGACTTTGTGGCGGATGCGGAAAAGCCGCTTCCCATCATTATGTTCGAGGAGGAGTGTCCCTGGACGCTGCCGACGCTTGCCGCTCTGTCCCAGCGGAACGTCAAGTGGAAGACGGCGTGCGTTGCATCGACGCTGGTGGCCATGGCGACCGCGGTTCGCGTCGGTATCGGTATCGCGCCAATGATGCTCAACACGAAACCCGAGGGCTGCCGGACGCTTGACAGATCGGCGGACCTGCCCGGTCCGGTGCGCATTGAAATCGGTCTGTATGCTCAATCCGAGACGGCCGAAGGCGCGCGCTATCTTGTAGACTTCATTTCGCGGCATACGGCCATATTGTCGAGCTAGAGCCTTTCTTGGTCAGCTTGCAGCATTTTGACCGGGAATGGCTCTGGGAGCGTTCAGCTTCCATTATATCGGGTCAATTTAATTCCCCCTACCGAAGTGGCGAGCGAAGCCCCACAGTGATCGAATGAAGGGTCGACGGCCCAATCTCAAGCATTCATGGAAGTCTGCGAATACGATGATGGGGCAAGCCAAAGTTGACGAAACTCTTCTCGCAGATGCCGCCTATCTGCCCGGCCAGGTCGCAAACCTCACGAGGGGAGCGAGCGTGACGGCGCAAACCAACGAAATACTGGAGCGCATCAATGACATGCTGCTGCGCGAAGGTACCGACAAGTCAGAGATCATTCTCGTCAACATTTGGCTCAGGGACCTTGCCTCATTCGAGGAAATGAACAGAGCCTGGGATGCTTGGATCCCGGATAGCGGAACGCCACGGCGGGCAACGTTTGAGGACAAGAATCTCCCGCCGATGTGCGCCATCCGTATTGACGTAGCCGCGTCGCGAAAGAGTGAGGCCGGGCAAATTTGAACCGCCTGTATTCGTCATCTTCACACTCTTGTCAGCAAAGCCGGACCCGGAAGTGCTTGAAGCAGGACGGTCTACATTTCGTCGAAGAGGGCTATGTCTTGCTAGAGCGGTACAGCTTTTAACGGAAGCGCAGGACCGCTCTGGCTTTTGTTTTTACGCAATTCCGGACGGAAAACCGCTTCGCACTTTTCCTGGAATTGCTCTAGGAGCAAAGGTGGCGGATGCTTTGCGACCTTTTGTGATCAGCGAGGTAACCGGTAAGGTAGGCGAAGAGCGGCCTCGGATTTGCTACAGGATTCCGCACTTTCGGCATCATGCTCTAAGGCCGGATGACGCAGACATTGGCCTCGTAGGCGCAGGGATCGTCTTGCACGGCAATATCGATGACCTTCGCCTTCGGGGCCAGTTGCTCAGGCCGTGCGGGGGGATAGAAGCCATAGCCGTCGCCGCCGACATAGGTTCCGCCATCGGCCTGATAGACGTAGGAAGAGCCGGCATAAGTGTCGCCGCCACCACCACCCTGCGCCTGGGGTACGACGACGATCAGATTGTTGCGGGCGACGCGATTGGTCGCCGGCGATGAAAACTGTTTCAGGAACGGCATCCGTTCTTTGCGGTTCCGGTATCGATAGGCGTTGTCGAAACGGATGCCGCGATCGCGCCAGCCGATACGTTCGCCGAGGAGTAATCCGCTGTGGAAAGCGTGACGATGGCCGGGAAAACGATGATCGTTGCGGCGGTCGCCGGCTACGGCGGGAAGTGCAGCAAGCGCGGACAAGGTAATCAGGGCGACTGCGGACAGACTGCGAAACATGGGTGGCCGGCCTCCGGAATTCCGATCCCTAACAAATCGTTAACGCCAGATTGCGCCAAAAGCCGACGCTTGTCCATTCAGGTCGGACAACCGGCACAAAATTTGAGCGGAAAAGACCAGTTTCTTTAGCCTGCGAACTTCCCGGTAACGCGAATCGATTAAATTAAAAGCAGACAGCGATTGTGCTTGTCGTCGGCGTTCCCGGTGATTAAACGTCGCAATTGATGCAACGCACACAGAGAATTTTGTCATTCGTGTGGTTGACTGAGCATGCTCCGAAATCCGGGAGCGCAGAGAAGCCGCCGCGAGGTTCTGATGGCGAACGTGACAAATAACCGGCCCCTATCGCCGCATCTGCAAATCTACAAGCCTATTCCCACCATGGTCATGTCCATCGTTCACCGCATTACCGGTGGCGCGCTCTATGTCGGCACGGTGCTCGTCGCCTGGTGGCTGATCGCGGCGGCAAGCGGCCAGGGCTCCTATGACTGGGCCAATTGGGTGCTCGGTAGCCTTCTCGGCAAGCTCGTGCTTCTCGGCTATACATGGGCGCTGCTGCACCACATGCTCGGCGGCTTCCGCCACTTCATGTGGGATCTCGGCTATGGCTTCGGGAAAGAGTTCTCGACCAAGCTCGCCATCGCCAACATCATCGGGTCGCTCTGTCTGACCGTGCTGGTCTGGGTGATCGGCTTCCTCATTCGCTTCTGAAGGTCCTCTCATGGATATGCGCACCCCCCTCGGCAAGGTTCGCGGGCTCGGCTCCGCCAAGGAAGGCACGGACCATTTCTGGCGTCAGCGGCTGACGGCCGTCGCCAATGTTCCGCTCATCCTGTTCTTCGTCATCTTCATGCTCGCCTATGCCGGTGCGCCGTATGCGGATGTGGTTCGCGCCTTGTCGAACCCGTTCGTCGCGGTCGTCATGGGGCTGATGGTGATCTCGGGCGTCATCCACATGAAGCTCGGCATGCAGGTCATCATCGAGGATTACGTGCATGGCGAGTTCGGCAAGATCGTTCTCCTGATGCTGAACACGTTCTTTGCGATCCTGATCGCCGGCCTCTGTCTCTTCGCCATTCTGAAAATCGCATTCGTAGGATAAGCTGACATGGCACCGACTTCACCCGCCCAGAATGGCAAGGCCTACAAGTATGTCGACCACTCCTACGACGTGATCGTCGTCGGCGCCGGTGGTGCCGGGCTGCGCGCCACGCTCGGCATGGCCGAGCAGGGTTTCCGCACGGCCTGCATCACCAAGGTCTTCCCGACCCGCTCGCATACGGTCGCGGCCCAGGGCGGTATCGCCGCCTCGCTGCGCAACATGACGCCGGATAGCTGGCAGTGGCACCTCTACGACACCGTCAAGGGTTCCGACTGGCTCGGCGACGTCGACGCCATGCAGTATCTCACCATGGAAGCGCCGAAGGCGGTCTATGAGCTCGAGCATTACGGCGTGCCGTTCTCGCGCAACGAGGAAGGCAAGATCTATCAGCGCCCGTTCGGCGGCCACATGCAGAATTACGGTGAAGGCCCGCCGGTACAGCGCACCTGCGCCGTTGCCGACCGTACCGGCCACGCCATTCTGCATACGCTCTACGGCCAGTCGCTGCGCAACAATGCCGAATTCTTCATCGAGTACTTCGCGCTCGACCTGATCATGTCGGAAGACGGCAGCCGCTGCACCGGCGTCGTCGCCTGGTGCCTCGATGACGGCACGATCCATCGCTTCGCCGCCAAGATGGTGGTGCTGGCGACCGGTGGCTACGGCCGCGCGTATTTCTCGGCAACGTCAGCCCATACCTGCACCGGCGACGGCGGCGGCATGGTGGCGCGTGCCGGCCTGCCGCTGCAGGACATGGAATTCGTCCAGTTTCACCCGACCGGCATCTACGGTTCGGGCTGTCTGATCACCGAAGGCGCCCGCGGCGAAGGCGGTTACCTCGTCAACTCCGAGGGCGAACGCTTCATGGAGCGCTACGCGCCTTCGGCCAAGGACCTTGCCTCGCGCGACGTCGTTTCGCGCTGCATGACACTGGAAATCCGCGAAGGCCGCGGTGTCGGCAAGAACAAGGACCACATCTTCCTGCATCTCGACCACCTCGATCCGGCCGTTCTGCATGAACGCCTGCCGGGGATTTCCGAGAGCGCCAAGATCTTCGCCGGCGTCGACGTCACGCGCGAACCGATCCCGGTTCTGCCGACCGTTCACTACAATATGGGCGGCATTCCGACGAATTATTGGGGCGAAGTGCTGAACGCCGACAGTGCCAATCCGGAACGGATCATCCCAGGCCTGATGGCTGTGGGTGAAGCCGGCTGCGCCTCGGTGCACGGCGCCAACCGTCTCGGCTCCAACTCGCTGATCGACCTCGTGGTCTTCGGCCGCGCTGCTGCGATCCGTGCCGGCGAGGTCATCGACCGCGCAGCGCCGATCCCGCATCTCAATGTCGCAGCCTGCGACAAGATCATGGACCGCTTCGACGGTTTGCGTCATGCCAGCGGCGGCACGCCGACGGCGGAACTGCGCGAGAAGATGCAGCGCGCCATGCAGGAAGACGCCGCCGTCTTCCGCACGCAGGAATCGCTGGAATCGGGCTGCCAGCGCATCTCGGCAATCTGGGGCGAGATGAAGGACATCAAGGTCACCGACCGCTCGATGATCTGGAACTCGGACCTCGTGGAAACGCTTGAGCTGCAGAACCTGATGGCCAACGCCATCACGACGATCTACGGTGCCGAGGCCCGCAAGGAGAGCCGCGGTTCGCATGCACGCGAAGACTTTACCGAGGGTGCATTCGCGGGCCGCGACGATGTCAACTGGCGCAAGCACACACTCGCCTGGGTGAACGAAGCAGGCGACGTGAAACTCGACTACCGGCCGGTCCACACCGAGCTGATCGCCGAAGGCATCGATCCGCACAAGATCGAGCCGAAGGCTCGCGTGTACTGATCTCAAGAGGAACCGGACATGGTTGAACTCGCTCTCCCCAAGAATTCTCAGATGCGCGAAGGCAAGGTCTGGCCGAAGCCGGCGGGTGCCAAGAACACCCGCGAATTCCGCGTCTATCGCTGGAGCCCGGATGACGGTCAGAACCCGTCGATCGACACCTTCTACATCGATGTCGACGATTGCGGGCCGATGGTGCTCGACGGTCTTCTCTACATCAAGAACAAGATCGACCCGACGCTGACGCTGCGCCGCTCCTGTCGCGAGGGCATCTGCGGCTCCTGCGCGATGAACATCGACGGCACCAACACGCTCGCCTGCACCAAGGGTCTCGACGATATCAAAGGTGCGGTGAAGATCTATCCGCTGCCGCATCTGCCCGTCGTCAAGGATCTGGTTCCGGACCTCACCAACTTCTATGCCCAGCATCGTTCGATCGAGCCATGGCTGAAGACAGTGTCGCCGGCGCCGGCCAAGGAATGGAAGCAGAGCCATGAGGACCGGCAGAAGCTGGACGGCCTCTATGAGTGCATCCTCTGCGCCTGCTGCTCGACCTCCTGTCCGAGCTACTGGTGGAACGGCGACCGCTATCTCGGTCCGGCCGTTCTGCTGCAGGCCTATCGCTGGCTGATCGATTCCAGAGACGAGGCGACCGGCGAGCGCCTCGACAATCTCGAGGATCCATTCCGCCTCTATCGCTGCCACACGATCATGAACTGCGCGCAGACCTGCCCGAAGGGCCTCAACCCGGCCAAGGCGATCGCCGAAATCAAGAAGATGATGGTCGAGCGCCGGGTTTGATCAGCGTGCATGCCGATGGCGGAATCGACGGCTTCGATCCCGAAGCCGTCATCTATATCAGGTCGGCTCGGTGCAATCCTTCTGCAGGATGCACCGGAGCGCTATTCCGAGACATTGCGCGAGTTCGACAGCGATCCTGACAGAGATGAACGCGCGCAACACCTTGCTGACAAATTCTATGTGCAGGAAGTTTTGCAGCGGGACAGTTGAACTGTATCGTTTTTCGGTTAGTTGTTGTCACGGGCAATTTATGCAGCACGACTTGATTAACCAAATCGAATTACGATAATCGGACTTGTCTCACGCCCGTTTCTCTACGGCGATAGCCGAATTCAGGAGTATGATGATGCAGTTGCGATATGCGATGACAGGTCTGGTGGTGGTTCTGTCGCTAGCCGGTTGTCAGCGTACGGCATATGATTACAGCTCCAACGCCAGTGCCGGGCCGGCGCCGTTGACGGCGCAGCCGGTTCCCTCGGTGCAGGGTGGGCAGCTTCCACCGCCGACCGGCAGTTCGCAGTTTCCGGCCGCGCCGACGACGACGGCGCCGATGCCGGGCGCTCAGCCTGGCGCAATGGCGGCAAATGCGCTCGATATCACCAAGGAATCGATGGTCGGAAGCTGGCGTGTCAACGGCAGTTGCGACATGTTCCTGACGCTCACCAATCTCGGCAGCGGTTCGCGCGGCGGAACGCGTGGCTGCGTCGGCGAGCTGACGGCGATGGGCTCCTGGGAGGTCGCCGGCAAGCAGGTGCTGCTCAAGGACCGCTCGGGCAACCAGCTCGGCAGCGTCTACAAGACGGCCGACAACCGCTTTGAGGGACAGACGAGCACGGGCCAGTCGATCAGCCTCAGCCGCTAAATGTTCCAGCAGGTCTCCTGCGATGACTGACAGGCGGATATGCCCTCATGCAACCAATGCCGGATTATGCGCTCAGCGTCTGCGAACAGCTTAAAGCGCTGACCGCATCGGGCGCGCTTCAGGTCGATTCGGCTCAGTTGGACGTGGCAAAGAGCCTCGATCGGGTGCTTGCCGGGCTGAAGCAGCGGCGGCCGGCGGCAAAATCGAGTGCGCTTGGCTGGCTGTTTGCCGCCAAGAAGAAGTCCGCCGACGGCATCAAGGGGCTTTACATCCACGGCAGCGTCGGGCGCGGCAAGACCATGCTGATGGACATGTTCTTCGCAATGGCGCCGTGCAGGAAGAAACGGCGGGCGCATTTCCACGAATTCATGGCGGATGTGCACAACCGCATCGCGGCACACCGGCTCAAGCTCAAGAACGGCGAGACAAAGCAGGCCGATCCGATGCCGCCGGTCGCCGCAGCGCTTTACGACGAAGCCGAGCTTCTCTGCTTCGACGAGTTCACGGTCACCGACATCGCCGATGCGATGATCCTGTCGCGGCTGTTCTCCGAGCTTTTCGCGCGCGGATGCGCGCTGGTCGCGACCTCGAACGTCGAGCCCGACAATCTCTACACGGATGGTCTCAATCGCGGCCTCTTCCTGCCGTTCGTCGCCTTGCTCAAGCAGCATGTCGATGTCGTCACCCTGGATTCGCCGACCGACTACCGGATGGAGAAGCTGAGCAGTCAGCCGGTCTATCTGGTGCCGATCAACGAGCATAACGACATGGCGATGGACGCGTCCTGGACACAGGCGCTGCATGGGCGCAAGGCGCAGCCGCTGGATATTCCGATGAAGGGGCGCCACATCCATGTGCCGCTCGCCGTCGACCGCATGGCGCGGTTCTCTTTCGCCGATCTTTGCGACAAACCGCTCGGGGCGGTCGACTTCCTGGCCATCGCCGAACGCTTCGATACGGTCTTCCTCGATCACATTCCGTTGCTCGGGCCGGAAAAGCGGAACCAGATCAAACGGTTCATCATTCTGGTCGATACGTTCTACGATCATGCCGTGCGACTTTACATTTCCGCGGCGGCCATGCCGGAGGAACTGCTATTGCAGCGCCGGGGCACCGAGGGCTTCGAATTCGACCGCACGGCATCGCGCCTGTTCGAGATGCGCAGTGCGGAATATCTTGCACTGCACCATGAGAAACGCGCCGCAGAGTAACAATTCGGTGACAGAATGTCTTACGTTTACGTAAGAATTTTTGTATCTAAACGATTGAAAACGCTGCATCAAAAATAATGAATTGCCATTTTTTGGCTTTGGGTCTATGCGATTGCGTCATTGGGCGGTGCCTTGCGCGTCCGTTCGACGAATTTGATCGCAAAGGAAACAGCGAAAATGGCGCGTAACAAGATCGCACTCATTGGTTCTGGCATGATTGGTGGCACGCTGGCGCACCTCGCCGGCCTGAAGGAACTGGGCGACATCGTTCTCTTCGACATCGCGGACGGCATTCCCCAGGGCAAAGGTCTCGATATCTCCCAGTCGTCGCCGGTCGAAGGCTTCGACGTCAATCTGACCGGTGCCAGCGACTATTCCGCGATCGAAGGCGCTGACGTGTGCATCGTCACCGCAGGCGTCGCCCGCAAGCCCGGCATGAGCCGCGACGATCTTCTCGGCATCAACCTCAAGGTCATGGAGCAGGTTGGCGCCGGCATCAAGAAGTATGCGCCGAACGCCTTCGTGATCTGCATCACCAACCCGCTCGACGCCATGGTCTGGGCGCTGCAGAAGTTTTCCGGCCTTCCGGCCAACAAGGTCGTCGGCATGGCCGGCGTTCTCGACTCCTCGCGCTTCCGCCTCTTCCTCGCCAAGGAATTCAACGTGTCCGTCCAGGACGTCACGGCCTTCGTTCTCGGCGGCCACGGCGACACGATGGTACCGCTCGCCCGCTACTCGACGGTCGGCGGCATTCCGCTCACCGATCTCGTCACCATGGGCTGGGTCACCAAGGAGCGCCTCGAAGAGATCATCCAGCGCACCCGTGACGGCGGCGCCGAAATCGTCGGCCTGCTGAAGACCGGCTCGGCCTATTACGCGCCGGCTGCCTCGGCAATCGAGATGGCCGAATCCTATCTCAAGGACAAGAAGCGCGTTCTGCCCTGCGCTGCCCACCTCACCGGTCAGTACGGCGTCAAGGACATGTATGTCGGCGTTCCCACCGTCATCGGCGCCGGCGGCGTCGAACGCATCATCGAGATCGATCTCAACAAGACCGAGAAGGAAGCCTTCGACAAGTCCGTCGGCGCTGTCGCCGGTCTCTGCGAAGCCTGCATCAACATCGCGCCGGCCCTCAAGTAGTCGACGGGCTGAAGTAATCGAAACAGGGATACACCCATGAACATTCATGAATATCAGGCCAAGGCTCTGCTGAAGGGCTATGGCGCGCCGGTTGCCGAAGGTGTGGCTATTCTCAAGGTTGAAGAAGCCGAGGCTGCCGCCAAGTCGCTTCCCGGTCCGCTTTACGTGGTCAAGAGCCAGATCCATGCCGGCGGCCGCGGCAAGGGCAAGTTCAAGGAGCTCGGGCCTGATGCCAAGGGCGGCGTTCGCCTCGCCAAGTCGATCGAGGAAGTCGTTTCCCACGCCAAGGAAATGCTCGGAAACACGCTGGTGACCGCCCAGACCGGCGAAGCCGGCAAGCAGGTCAACCGCCTTTACATCGAAGACGGTGCCGACATCGCCCGCGAACTCTATTGCTCGATCCTTGTCGACCGCTCGGTTGGCCGCGTTGCCTTCGTCGTATCGACCGAAGGCGGCATGGACATCGAGGCCGTCGCCCACGACACGCCCGAGAAGATCCAGACGATCGCCATCGATCCGGAAGCCGGCGTGACGGCTGCCGACGTTGCTGCGATCTCCAAGGCTCTGCAGCTCGACGGCGCTGCCGCCGAGGATGCCAAGTCGCTTTTCCCGGCGCTTTACAAAGCCTTTGGCGAAAAGGACATGGCTCTTCTGGAAGTCAATCCGCTGATCGTCATGAAGGATGGCCACCTGCGCGTCCTCGATGCCAAGATGTCTTTCGACGGCAACGCCCTTTTCCGTCACGATGATGTCAAGACGTTGCGCGACGAGTCCGAAGAAGACGCCAAGGAAATCGAGGCCTCGAAGTGGGACCTCGCCTATGTCGCGCTCGACGGCAATATCGGCTGCATGGTCAACGGTGCTGGTCTTGCCATGGCGACGATGGACATCATCAAGCTCTACGGCAAGGAGCCGGCCAACTTCTGCGACGTCGGCGGCGGCGCCGGCAAGGAGAAGGTTGCTGCGGCTTTCAAGATCATTACCGCAGACCCCAAGGTCGAAGGCATTCTCGTCAACATCTTCGGCGGTATCATGAAGTGCGATGTCATTGCCGAGGGCGTGATTGCCGCGGTCAAGGAAGTCGGCCTCAAGGTTCCGCTCGTCGTGCGCCTTGAAGGCACCAATGTCGAGCTCGGCAAGAAGATCCTGAACGAGTCGGGTCTGGCGATCACGGCGGCCGACGACTTGGACGATGCGGCCAAGAAGATCGTCGCGGCGATCAGCGGCTGAGAACGATCATGGCCTTCCAGTCCACGCCCTCCGCTGCTCATTTCCGCCTCAACGCCTTCGCTGGCGTGTGGGAAGGGGACGAGCGTGTCGCGGCGTCGGCGTGGACGAGTGAAGGCAATGCCAGTGCTGAGTTTTCCGGCGAGGTGTTGTTCGGCGGGTTCTTCCTCGAGCAGCGCTATCGCCAGACGCGCGATGGTGCTGTTTCGTTCGAGGCGCGAAATGTTTTCGGCTTCGATGCTTCGGACCAGACCTACAAACTCTACCAGTTCGACACCGCAGGTTTTGCGCCGCCCGTACCGGCGTCCGGCGAGTGGAACGGCAGTGAGCTTGTGCTGATGAAGACTTCGCCGCGCGGCAGCCAGCGCACCGTATTCACGTTCGAAAATGAAGACTGCTACCGGATGGGCGTCAGCTTTTCGCCTGCCTGCAGCGATACTTGGCAGGAGGTCGTCAGCGGCGTCTATCGTCGCGCGTCCTCCACGTCTTCCAACCTCTCCTAAACAAAGGCCTCGCATGTCCATTCTCGTCAACAAAGACACCAAGGTTCTCGTTCAGGGCCTAACCGGCAAGACCGGCACGTTCCACACCGAACAGGCGCTCGCTTATTACGGCACCCAGATGGTCGGCGGCATCCATCCGAAGAAGGGCGGCGAAACCTGGACCGGCGCAAAGGGCGAAAGCCTGCCGATCTTCGCAACCGTTGCCGAAGGCAAGGAAAAGACCGGCGCCAACGCGACCGTCATCTATGTTCCGCCGGCCGGCGCTGCCGACGCGATCATCGAGGCGATCGACGCTGAGATCCCGTTCATCACCTGCATCACCGAAGGCATCCCGGTCATGGACATGGTGCGGGTCAAGGCTCGCCTCGACCGCTCCAAGTCGCGCCTGCTCGGCCCGAACTGCCCGGGTATCCTGACGCCGGAAGAATGCAAGATCGGCATCATGCCGGGCTCGATCTTCCGCAAGGGTTCGGTCGGTATCGTTTCCCGCTCGGGCACGCTGACCTATGAAGCCGTGTTCCAGACCTCCAATGAAGGTCTCGGCCAGACGACGGCCGTCGGCATCGGCGGCGACCCGGTCAAGGGCACCGAGTTCATCGACGTCCTGGAAATGTTCCTGGCCGACGCAGCCACCCAGTCGATCATCATGATCGGCGAAATCGGTGGTGCGGCTGAGGAAGACGCAGCGCAGTTCCTCAAGGACGAAGCCAAGAAGGGCCGCAAGAAGCCGATGGCTGGCTTCATTGCCGGCCGTACGGCGCCGAAGGGCCGCACCATGGGCCATGCCGGCGCTGTGGTTTCCGGCGGCAAGGGCGATGCGGAATCAAAGATCGCGGCGATGGAATCGGCAGGCATCAAGGTGTCGCCCTCTCCGGCCCGCCTCGGCAAGACGCTGGTTGAAGTCCTCAAGGGCTAAGCCACCTAAATATAGACCGGGCGGAGGAACGGCATCTGCGCCTTCCGCCCGGCCTCGACGGCACGAGAACAGCAGATGCGCCGCGGACAGGCGGCAATCGAAATGCGGCAGCCGGCCATCAAGCCGGCAAATTCATCAAAGTCAGGAGGCGGACGGAAGCGTCCGCATATCACCATGGCACGGCAAGAAGCCAACGAGCAGTTTCAGGTCACCTCGTTTCTGGATGGCGCCAACGCTGCCTATATCGAGCAGCTCTACGCGCGGTACGAAGAGGATCCGGCATCGGTCGACGACCAGTGGCGTACCTTCTTCAAGGCGCTGGAGGAGGATCCCAGCGATGTGAAGAGGGCGGCCAAGGGGGCTTCCTGGCGCAAGAAGAACTGGCCGCTTCAGGCAAGCGGCGATCTGGTGTCGGCTCTCGATGGCGACTGGGGCATCGTCGAGAAGGTCATCGAGACCAAGGTCAAAGCCAAGGCTGAAGCTCAGGGCAAGCCCGCCGACAGCACAGAGGTCCTGCAGGCGACGCGCGATTCCGTGCGCGCCATCATGATGATCCGCGCCTACCGCATGCGCGGCCACCTGCACGCCAAGCTCGACCCGCTCGGCATTGCCGCTCCCGTCGACGACTATCGCGAGCTGTCGGCGGAGAATTACGGCTTCACGGCCGCCGATTACGACCGCAAGATCTTCATCGACAACGTGCTCGGCCTGGAATACGCGACCATCCGCGAGATGATCGAAATCCTCGAGCGCACCTATTGCTCGACGCTCGGCGTTGAATTCATGCATATCTCCAACCCTGAAGAGAAGGCCTGGATCCAAGAGCGCATCGAGGGACCGGACAAAGGCGTGGCCTTCACGCCGGAAGGCAAGAAGGCGATCCTTGCCAAGCTCGTCGAAGCCGAAGGCTACGAGCAGTTCCTCGACGTCAAGTTCAAGGGCACGAAGCGGTTCGGCCTCGACGGCGGCGAATCGCTGATCCCGGCGCTGGAACAGATCCTCAAGCGTGGCGGCCATCTCGGCCTCAAGGAAGCCGTATTCGGCATGGCCCATCGCGGCCGCCTGAACGTGCTCTCCCAGGTCATGGGCAAGCCGCACCGGGCGATCTTCCACGAGTTCAAGGGCGGCTCGGCCGCTCCCGACGAGGTCGAGGGCTCGGGTGACGTCAAGTACCATCTCGGTGCCTCCTCCGACCGCGAATTCGACGGCAACAAGATCCACGTTTCGCTGACGGCGAACCCCTCGCATCTCGAAATCGTCGATCCCGTCGTCATGGGCAAGGCCCGCGCCAAGCAGGATATGAACGCCACCGTCTGGGACGGCGACATCATCCCGCTTTCCGAACGGGCCAAGGTTCTGCCGCTGCTGATCCATGGCGACGCGGCTTTTGCCGGCCAGGGTGTCATTGCCGAAATCCTCGGCCTTTCCGGTCTGCGCGGCCACCGCGTCGCCGGCACCATGCATGTGATCATCAATAACCAGATCGGCTTCACCACGAACCCGGCCTTCTCGCGCTCGTCGCCCTATCCGTCCGACGTCGCCAAGATGATCGAGGCGCCGATCCTGCACGTCAACGGCGACGATCCGGAAGCAGTCGTTTATGGCGCCAAGATCGCCACCGAATTCCGCATGAAGTTCCACAAGCCGGTGGTGCTCGACCTGTTCTGCTACCGCCGCTACGGCCACAATGAAGGCGACGAACCGTCCTTCACGCAGCCGAAGATGTACAAGGTGATCCGCGCCCACAAGACCGTGCTGCAGCTCTATGCGGCCCGGCTCGTCGCCGAGGGACTGCTCACCGACGGCGAAGTCGAGAAGATGAAGGCCGATTGGCGCGCCCATCTCGAACAGGAGTTCGAGGCCGGCCAGCACTACAAGCCGAACAAGGCCGACTGGCTGGACGGCGAGTGGTCGGGCCTGCGCACGGCCGACAATGCTGACGAGCAGCGCCGCGGCAAGACCGCCGTGCCGATGAAGACGCTGAAGGAGATCGGCCGCAAGCTCTCGGAGATCCCGGCGGGCTTCAATGCGCACCGGACGATCCAGCGCTTCATGGAAAACCGCGCCAACATGATCGCCACCGGCGAGGGTATCGACTGGGCGATGGCCGAAGCGCTCTCCTTCGGTGCGCTCTGTGTCGAAGGCAGCAAGATCCGCCTGTCCGGCCAGGATTGCGAACGTGGCACCTTCTCGCAGCGCCACTCGGTTCTCTACGATCAGGAAACCGAAGAGCGCTACATCCCGCTCGCCAATCTTTCGCCGACGCAGGGGCGCTACGAAGTCATCAATTCGATGCTTTCGGAAGAGGCCGTGCTCGGTTTCGAATACGGCTATTCGCTCGCCCGTCCGAATGCGCTAACGCTCTGGGAAGCGCAGTTCGGCGATTTCGCCAATGGCGCGCAGGTGGTTTTCGACCAGTTCATCTCGTCGGGCGAACGCAAGTGGCTGCGCATGTCGGGCCTCGTCTGCCTGCTGCCGCACGGCTATGAAGGTCAGGGTCCGGAACATTCCTCGGCCCGCCTCGAGCGTTTCCTGCAGCTTTGCGCGGAAGACAACATGCAGGTCGCCAACGTCACGACGCCGGCGAACTACTTCCACATCCTGCGCCGGCAGGTGAAGCGCGACTTCCGCAAGCCGCTGATCCTGATGACGCCGAAGTCGCTGCTGCGCCACAAGCGGGCGGTCTCCACGCTTGCCGAAATGGCCGGTGAATCCGCCTTCCATCGCCTGCTCTGGGACGATGCCGAGGTGATCAAGGACGGCCCGATCAAGCTGCAGAAGGACAACAAGATCCGCCGCGTCGTCATGTGCTCCGGCAAGGTCTATTACGATCTTCTCGAAGAGCGTGAAAAGCGCGGCATCGACGACATCTATCTTCTGCGTGTCGAGCAGCTCTATCCGTTCCCGGCAAAGGCGCTCATCAACGAGCTGTCGCGCTTCCGCAATGCCGAGATGGTCTGGTGCCAGGAAGAGCCGAAGAACATGGGCGCCTGGTCGTTCATCGACCCCTTCCTCGAATGGGTGCTCGCCCATATCGACGCGAAATACCAGCGCGTCCGTTATACCGGCCGTCCGGCCGCCGCCTCGCCGGCGACGGGTCTGATGTCCAAGCATCTGTCGCAGCTCGCCGCATTCCTCGAGGATGCATTGGGCGGTTAAAACACGGGGGGCGCAATGGCTTATTTCTTTCTGAGACTGCAGCCGCCGCGCCCCACTTTCCCGCATGACGGGACCGGGGAGGAAATGGCGGCGATGAAACGCCATGTCGAATACTGGCATCGGCACGCCTTTGCGGGATCGGCGATCATCGTCGGCCCCGTCTTCGAGGGTGAAGGCGCCTGGGGCATGGCGATCGTCGAGGTCGAGGATCAGGCGGCGGCGCAGGTTCTTGCCGACGGCGATCCGATCATCGCTTCCGGTTTCGGTTTCCGCTTCGATATCCTGCCGATGCCCTCGATCATCTCGCGGCCGCCCGCCGTCTGAAACGCATTAACGAAAACACACGAAATCAGGATTTGAACAATGGCCACAGAAATCCGCGTTCCAACTCTCGGTGAATCCGTCAGCGAGGCAACCGTCGGCACCTGGTTCAAGAAGGTCGGCGACGCCATCAAGGCCGACGAGCCGATTCTCGAGCTTGAAACCGACAAGGTGACCATCGAAGTTCCAGCACCCGCCTCCGGCACGCTTTCGGAAATCGTCGTCGCCGCCGGCGAGACCGTCGGCCTCGGCGCGCTGCTCGGTCAGATCGCCGAAGGCGCAGCTGCCGCTG